>JACPDI010000017.1 GCA_016184105.1 Acidobacteriota bacterium | reverse complement strand
AATCTGGTGCGTGCCGTCAGCCGCGGAGTCGGGACCGCGTCGGGCATCATCCTGCAGTTCCCCTTCTACGCCGGTATCTTCGGCGTGATCAACAACACCGCCTTGGGCAGCTGGCTCGGAGAGCTATTCGTCCGAGTGGCCACCGCAGACACCTATCCGTTGATCGTCTACATCTATTCCGCTTTTATGAATGTCTTCGTGCCGTCCGCGGGCTCGAAATGGTTGATTGAAGCGCCCTACCTGTTGCCGGCAGCCCGGGAGCTGGGCGTGTCGGCGACTACCACGCTGCTCGCCTATGCGTACGGTGACTCCACGACGAATCTGATTCAACCGTTCTGGGCGATCCCGCTCTTGGCGGTCACGCGCCTGCGGTTTGGTGACATCCTTGGTTACACTTGCCTTGTCGCTCTGGTGTGTGCCGTGATTAGCGTTGTAGCAATGCTGCTGATTCCAGTGAATCTCTAGGCACGAGGCACGAGGCGCCGGGCACAAGGTACTTCTCGAACCCCTTCGAACCCCTCGAACCCCTCGAACCCCTCGAACCCTATCGCACCTCCCCATTCACCCGCACCCCCGCCTCCACCGCGCGCACCACCTCCCCGATTGTCCGGCCCGAGGTGTCGATGGTCATCGTGGCGGCGGAGTAGAGCGGCTCGCGGGCGGCGAGCAGGTCGCGCAGATCCCGCATGGCCTGCGGATGGTCGGCCATCGGCCGCCGATCGCCCTGCTTCACCACGCGGTTCCAGTGATCCTCCGGCGTCGCCTTGAGCCACACCGTCCGGGCCTGGCGACGGAGCAGGGCGAACGTCTCGGGAGCGGTCACGATGCCGCCGCCCGTGGCAATGACCAGGGAAGTCGGGCCGTCGAGCAGTTGGGCGAGCGCCTGGCGCTCGAGCCGCCGGTAGTACTCCTCGCCGTGCAACGAGAAGATTTCGCTCAGCGTCAGGTTGGCGATCTCTTCGATGCGCTGGTCAAGTTCGACGAACCGCATCCGGAGCCGGCGCGCGAGCCGCCGCCCCACAGTCGTCTTCCCGGCACCGCGCAGTCCCAGTAAGGCAATGACCGTCGTGGCTTCCGGCCCCGCCACGTTGCCGTCCGCCAGCAGCACGCCGGGCGTCGTCTCGAGCGCCGAGGCGACCGACGTCAGGCGGCGCACCGAGATGTTGCCGTCGCCCGCCTCGAGCTGCACGAGGAAGCGCAGCGACACGCCCGAACGCTCCGACAGCTCGCGCAGCGTCCACCCGCGCGCGGTTCGCGCCGCACGCACCCGGCGCCCGAGAGAGTCGAGCAGCTGATCAGCGCTGAGCACGTAGTGCACTATATCACCTCTGACGCTGGGTGGGAGCACTATAGTGCCTTGACACCCGTCCGTCTGCGAATTACGCTCAGGGGCCATGGCAGCCGCGAGCCAAAGCACCGTACCCGCCACACGTGTCGAATTCGGGACGTCCCCGGACAAGTACCGCCACTGGAAGCTGTCGTTCGGCGGTCCCGTCGCCCGGCTGTCGATGGACGTCACCGAGGATGCCGGGCTGTCGACAGACTACCGGCTCAAGCTCAACTCGTACGACCTCGGCGTCGACATCGAGCTCGCCGACGCCCTTCAACGCATCCGGTTCGAGCATCCCGAGGTGCACTCGGTCGTCATCACCAGCCTGAAAGAGCGCATCTTCTGCGCGGGCGCGAACATCTACATGCTCCGCAGCTCCACGCACGGATGGAAGGTGAACTTCTGCAAGTTCACCAACGAGACGCGCCTGGCGATCGAGGACGCGAGCGCGCACTCCGGGCTCAAGTTCGTGGCCGCGCTGAACGGCATCTGCGCCGGAGGGGGCTACGAGCTGGCGCTGGCGTGCGACGAAATCCTGCTCGTGGACGATGGGAATTCAGCGGTGAGCCTGCCGGAGACGCCGCTGCTGGGCGTGCTGCCCGGTACGGGCGGCCTGACCCGGGTCGTGGACAAGCGGAAGGTGCGGCGCGATCGTGCCGACTTCTTCAGCACGCTCACCGAAGGCATCAAGGGCAAGCGCGCGGTCGAATGGCGGCTCGTGGACGCCGTTCATCCGGCCAGCCGGTTCAAGGACGCCGTCGAGGCGCGCGCGCGGGCGCTCGCCAACCTCTCCGATCGGCCGGACAGCGGTCCCGGCATCGTGCTCACGCCGCTGAATCCCGTGGTGTCGCCCGACCTCGTCGCGTACTCCGCCGTCACGCTGGCGATCGATCGCGAGAAGCGCCTGGCCACCGTCGTCGTGCGCGCGCCGGAGGAGGACCAGCCGGACACGCCGCAGGCCATTGCCGCGATGGGAGACCGGTTCTGGGCGCTGCGCGCGTTCCGCGAGCTCGATGACGCCATCCTGCGGATCCGGATGAACGAGCCGTCGATCGGCACGGTGATTTTCCGCACCGAGGGCCCTGTCGAGCGCGTCCTCGCGTCCGATCGGGCGCTCGCCGCACATCGGGACCACTGGCTCGTCCGCGAGATCGTCCACTTCATCAAGCGCACGCTGAAACGTGTTGACCTCACCTCGCGCAGCCTCTTCGCGCTCATCGAGCCGGGCAGCGCGTTTGCCGGGTCGCTCTTCGAGCTGGCGCTCGCCTGCGACCGGAGCTACATGCGTGCGGACGAGGACCTGCAGAATGCGATCGCGCTTTCGCCGATGAACGCCGGGCTGCTGCCGATGGGCAACGGGCTCTCGCGGCTGGAGACGCGTTTTCTCGCCGACCCGGCGGCGGTCGATCGCGTGCTGGCGCACGATGGTCTGTTCGACGCGCAGCAGGCGGAGGAGGCCGGCCTCGTCACCTTCGCGCCAGACGACATCGACTGGGACGACGAGATCCGCCTGGCGCTGGAGGCGCGCGCCGCCTTTTCTCCGGATGCCCTGACGGGGATGGAGGCCAACCTCCGATTCGCCGGGCCGGAAACGCTCGAAACGAAGATCTTCGGGCGCCTGACGGCGTGGCAGAACTGGATCTTCCAGCGGCCGAACGCGGTCGGGGAAAAGGGCGCGCTGACGTCGTACGGCACGGCGGGCGCGCGGCCGCAGTTCGACTGGAACCGGTGTTAGCAGAGGCCAGAGGCGAGGCAGGGGGACCGAATGATCTCCGCCGAGAAGATTCCAAACAACGTCAACCTCTCGAGCAACAAGCGCCTGCAGCGCGCGCTCGAGCACTGGCAGCCGAAGTACATCCAGTGGTGGCGCGACATGGGGCCGCAGGGCTTCCAGGACTACCACCAGGTCTACGTACGCACCGCCGTCAGCGTCGATCCGTCCGGGTGGGCGCACTTCGAATACGTCAAGCTGCCGGAGTACCGCTGGGGGATCTTCCTCGCGGACCCGGTGCACGATCGTCGCGTCGGGTTCGGTGACTTCTTCGGCCGGCCGGTCTGGCAGGAAGTGCCGGGCGAGTTCCGCAACCAGCTCCGACGGCTCATCGTCACGCAAGGAGACACCGAGCCGGCCAGCGTTGAGCAGCAGCGCTGGCTCGGGCACCGCTGCCCGAGCGTGTACGACCTCAGAAACCTGTTCCAGGTGAACGTGGAGGAGGGGCGGCACCTCTGGGCGATGGTCTATCTGCTGCACTCGTATTTCGGTCGCGATGGGCGCGACGAGGCCGAGGAACTGCTGGATCGACAAAGCGGCAACCGCGACAAGCCGCGCATCCTCGAGGCGTTCAACGATCCGATCGAGAACTGGCTGGATTTCTTCATGTTCACGATGTTCACGGATCGTGACGGCAAGTCGCAGCTGCTCTCGCTGTCCGAAAGCTCGCTCGATCCCCTGTCCCGGACGACGCGGTTCATGCTGACCGAAGAGGCGCATCACATGTTCGTCGGCGAGACGGGCGTGGGGCGCATCCTCGAGCGCACGTGTCAGTTGATGAAGGAGGCGGGGTTCTCCGAGGATGTCCGCAGTCTGGGCGGCATCGATGTGCCGACGATCCAGAAGCACATCAACCTGTGGTTCAGCCGCAGCCTGGACCTGCACGGCAACGAGATCTCCAACAACGCCGCCGCCTACTTCGCCAACGGGCTCAAGGGGCGCGCCCAGGAAACCCGCTGGGACGACCACGTCGTCAGCGAGGATCGCCACTATCATCTGCAGGTGCTGAGCGACGGATCGCTCGGGCAGCGGGCCGTCCCGATGCGCCAGGTCATGAACGAAGTCCTGCGCGACTGGTACGTGGGCGACTGCCAGGCGGGAGTCGACCGATGGAATAAGATCCTCGAGCGGCACGGCATGGCGGACCGGCTGCGCCTGCCCGACCGCAAGTTCAACCGCGAGATCGGCATGTTCTCCGCCGCGCATTTCGACCCGCATGGAACGCCGCTCTCGGAAGAAGAGTGGGAGCGACGCAAGCACGAGTGGCTGCCCTCGGAACGCGATCGCGAGTACCTGCTCAGCATCATGGCCGAACCGGTGTACGAGCCGGGGGTGTACGCCAACTACATCGCGCCGCCAGCCCGCGGCATCAACCGGCAGCCGGTTGATTTCGAATACGTGAGGACGGAGCTCTGAGGACGTAAGGGGGACAGTCACACTTTCCGAAGCAGGGGCCCGGGAAAGTGTGACTGTCCCCCTTACGTCCTCTGCGAGGATCGCCACGTGGAACGAAAGAAGCTCCTGATCAACGGCCAGTGGGTCGACGCGTCCGGCGGGAAGACCGTGCCGGTCATCAACCCCGCAACGGAAGAAGTCATCGCGGAGGTGGCGTCGGCCACGCGCGAGGACGTCGATGCCGCGGTCAGGGCCGCGCGCGCGGCGCTCGATGGTCCCTGGGCGAAGATGCCGGCGCGGGAACGCGGCCGGCTGTTGTGGAAGCTGGGCGAGCGCCTGATGGAACGGGTGGACGACGTTGCGCGGCTCGAGACGCTCCACAACGGCAAGCCGATTACCGAGTCGCGGCACGTCGAGATCCCCGCCGCCGCCGAGTGCCTGCAGTATTACGCCGGATGGGCGGACAAGGTTCATGGCGAGACGATTCCCGTCAAGGGAAATTACTTCACCTACACCCTGCGCGAGCCAGTCGGCGTGGTGGCGGCGATCGTGCCGTGGAACTTTCCGCTGCTCCTCGCATCCTGGAAGGTCGGGCCGGCGCTTGCGTGCGGCAACACGCTGATCCTGAAGCCCGCGAGCCAGACGCCGCTCACGGCGATTGCGCTCGGCGAAATCGCGCAGGAAGTCGGGTTCCCGCCCGGCGTGCTCAACGTCATCACCGGCCCGGGGTCGAGCGTGGGGCAGGCGATCGTCGAGCACCCCGGCATCGACAAGATCGCGTTCACGGGGGACACGAGCACCGGCAAGGGGATCATGCGAAGCGCCGCAGACACGCTGAAGCACATCACGCTGGAGCTGGGCGGCAAGTCGCCGAACATCGTGTTGCCCGACGCCGATCTCGAGGCGGCGATCCGCGGCGCAACGGTCGGGATCTTCTACGGCAAAGGGGAAGTGTGCGCCGCGGGCTCGCGCCTGCTGGTCGCCCGGTCCATCAAGGACGAGTTCATGGAGAAGCTGGCCGCGCGCACCAGGAAGATGACGCCCGGAGATCCCCTGGACCCGAAGACGAAGCTGGGGGCAATCGCGTCGAAGACCCAGATGGAGCGAGTGCTGGGCTACATTGAAACGGCAAAAAGGGAAGGCGCCACGCTCGTCGCCGGCGGAGGGCGCGCGGACATCGGCACGGGCAAGGGATATTTCCTCCAGCCGACCGTGTTCGACGGCGTCACCCCGGAGATGACGATTGCCCGCGAGGAGATTTTCGGGCCCGTGCTGGCGACAATCGAGTTCGCCGACCTGGACGAGGCGATCGCGAAGGCCAACGACACGCAGTACGGCCTGGCCGCCGCGGTCTGGACGAGGGACATCAAGAAGGCGCATCACGTGGCGGGGAAGCTCAAGGCCGGCACCGTCTGGGTGAACACGTACAATGTCTACGACACGGCGGCCCCCTTCGGCGGCTACAAGCAGAGCGGGTTCGGCCGGGAGATGAGCGTCCACGCCCTCGAGCACTACACGCAGGTGAAGAGCGTGTGGGTGGACTTGAATCTGTAGTGGTCAAGGGTCGGGAGCCACCGGCCGCTACTGACCTCCTCCGAGCAGATGCTTCTGCACTTTTCCGAGCGCCGTGCGGGGGATGTGGCCGACGGCGATGAAGGCGCGCGGGATCTTGAATGACGCGAGGCTGCGCCGGCAGGCGGCCTCGAGGGCCGCAGCGTCGAGCGTCGCGCCCGGCGCAAGGACGAGATAGGCGACGGGCACCTCGCCGCGCACCGGATCGGGCGCGCCGACCACTGCGGCGTCCGCGACGGCGCCCTGTTCGAGCAGCAGCTCCTCGATCTCGCGCGCCATGCGCCACGCGCGCGCGTCGATCTCTCCGAACGTGAACGCCCGCCCCTTCCATTCGAGCGCCGTTTCGCCGCGGCGCGTCTCGAACGTGTGTGCGAACAGATCGGCGAGCGCCATGGCGATTACAGCCGCGCGAACGTGCCGGCGAACGCCTGGCAGAGCAGGGCGCCGACGAGCGTCATCGCCAGCCCCCAGATCAGCATGCGGCGGAACAGGTCGCGCGAGAGCGCCGGGTCGGACACGGCGGCCACGCACAACGCGCCGATCGTCGAGAGCGGCGAGACGTCCACGAGCGACGCGCCGACGTTGATGCTGAGCGCGACCGCCAGCGGATCGCCGCCGCCGACGCGCGCGACGAGCCCCGGCACGGTCGGCAGGAACGTGGGGAGCACCACGCCCGACGTGCTGCTGTAGGTCGAGATCGTGCCGGTGACGAAGGCGATCGTGCCGTTGATGGTCGCGGGCGTGGCGAGCCCCGCGAGCAGCCGCGTGAACAGATCCATGCCGCCCGTCTTCTCGAGAACGGCAATCAACAGCGACACGCCGCACACCATCAGGATCGCGCTCCACGGCATCCGCTTCACCGCGGCGGTCTCGTCAGCGGCCCTCGCCACGACGAGCAGGACGGCGGCCGCGAACGCGGAGAACCCGACGTGCACGCCGAAGAACACGACGGCGGCGATCCACGCCGTGACCGCCGCGATCGTGAGCGCCTGACGCCAGCCAAGCGGCGGCGCGGAGGCCCCCGCGTGGGCCCGCTCGCCGCGCGAGCGGCGCAGCCCGCCGAACATCGCCCAGGCCGCCAGCCCCACGAGCAGGTGGGCGGTGAAGTTGGCTCCCCACACCTTCCATTCGTGCCCGCCGAGCCCCACGGCCGCCATCCTCGTGTTCGCGATCACGCCGACGGAGCTGAACGGCGACAGGTTTCCCGCGTTGGCGCCATTGGCCACCATCAGCGCCGTGAGCAGCGCCGGCACCCGCGCTTCGGTGCCGAGCGCCATGGCGATGGGCACGACCAGGGCGACGCTCGCGATGGCACCGGGACCGACGGTCGCGATGGCCATGGCGATGACAAAGAAGAGGAGCGGCACGATCCGGGCGTTGCCCCGCGCGAGCCGCATCAGACGCGCCGCAACCCCGTGGACGGTTCCGTTCGCGTCGGAGACGGCGAACAACAGCGTGACGCCGGCCAGCGTGAGGAACAGCTGCGTGGGGAAGCCGGCGGCGATGATTTCGCCGGGCCAGCCCGCCACGAACGCGCCGATCGCCCAGGCGGCAGCGATCGCGATCAGGCCGACGTTCAGCTGCGTCGTGCAGCTCAGGACGATCGCGGCCGCGAGGGCGAGGAGCGAAGCGACGGCAGGGGTGAGCACCGGCCGGCGATTATAGCCCGGCGCCGCCCCGCTTTCCGGTAGGATCGGCCGTGCGTCCGCCGTGTCCGCCGTGTCCGCCGTCATCGACCTCCACGTCCACGTCGCCCCCTATCACCTGCTGCGTCCCGAGGCGCGCCGGACCTTTCTTGCCGGCAAGCCGAATCGGGAGGAGATCGAGGCGTATTCGTCCGACCCCGCGGCGCTGCTGCGCCTGATGGACGCGGAAGGCATCGAGCGGGTCGGGATGATCAACTACGTGAGCCCGGACGTGATCGGCCCGGGGCCGGAGGTCAACGACTGGACCCTCCAGTTCGCGTCGGCCGCTCCCTCCCGGCTCCTCGCATTCGGGTCGGTGCACCCGCGCCACACCGCGGACCCGGCGGCGGAGGTCTCGAACCTTGCCGAGCGCGGCATTCGCGCCATCAAGATCCATCCGCCCCACCAGGAGTTCGCGGCCAACGCCTATACCGGCGGCCTCGACGCGCTCGCGAAGATCTACCTGGCCGCCGAGGGCGCCGGTTTGCCGGTGACGATTCACACCGGGACATCGGTGTTCCCAGGCGCGCGGAGCCGCCTCGGAAACCCGATGGATGTCGATGACGTCGCCATCGACTTTCCGGATCTGACGATCCTGCTCGCCCACGGTGGGCGTCCGCTCTGGACGAAAGAAGCCTTCTTCGTCGTGCGCCGGCACCCGAACGTGTACCTGGAGCTTTCGGGAATACCGCCGTCGCGGTTGCTCGAATGGTTCCCCAGGCTGGAGGAGATCGCCGACCGCACGGTGTGGGGATCGGACTGGCCGAGCCCGGGAGTGGCGTCGATGCGGAAGAACGTCGATCAGTTTCTCGCGCTTCCGCTCAGCGACGAGACCAAGCGCAAGGTGCTCTACGAGAATGCGGACGCGCTGTTTCCGGAACGATAGCGCCGGTCACAGAAATCGCCGGCCCATTACACAT
This sequence comes from Acidobacteriota bacterium, assembly GCA_016184105.1. Taxonomy (NCBI): domain Bacteria; kingdom Pseudomonadati; phylum Acidobacteriota; species Acidobacteriota bacterium. The sequence goes on along the minus strand of JACPDI010000017.1, from coordinate 74,192 downwards.
CCGCGTACGGCTCCGCGGCCAACCCCACGAAAAGGCCGGATGCTCTTCTGCTGTGCCTTGGCGCGACCGCTGCTGTATCATGCTGTGAGATCCATGCGCCGAGGCGTCTTCGGCCTGCTCGTTGCAGCTCTGCTGTTAGTCCGGGTGCCCGCGGGCGCCGACGAGCTCGCGCTCGAGTTGTTCGGCCGGTACCTCCAGGCGCTGGCCCGGCAGGCGGGCATTCCTGGTCTCGCAGCCGCGGTGGTCGGCGATGGCGGCATCGCCTGGGAGCGCGGCTTCGGCCTGCAGGATGTCGACCGATCGATCGCCGTCCGCCCCGATACGCCTTTTCACGTCGACGGCCTCACTCAGACATTCACCGCCGCGATGTCGCTGCGCTGCGCCGAGGAAGGACGCCTGTCGCTCGACGACCGCGTGGCGCGGTTCGACAGCGCCAGCCCGGAGCCGGATGCGACTGTTCGCCAGCTCCTGTCCCACACGTCCGGCGCGCCGGAGTTTCTGGTGTTCGCCTATCGTCCGGAACGGCTCGCGCCGCTCTGGCGGGGCATGCGGATGTGCACGGGTGATTCCTATCGTGAGACCCTGGCGAACCTCCTCAACCGGCTCTCCATGCTCGACTCGGTGCCCGGACCGGATGCGATCAGCCTCGCGCCTGGATCCGAAGGGACCTTCGAGCCGGCAGAGATCGAGCATTACCGCAGCGTTCTGGAGCGCGTGGCTGTCCCCTATGCGGTGGACAAGCGCGGCCGCGCGACGCGATCGAACTACGTCGCGGCCGGGCTGTCACCCTCTGCGGGGCTGATTGCCAGCGCGCGCGATCTCGCGCAGTTCGACGTCGCGCTCCGCCGCGGAATACTCGTGCGGCCTGACACGTTGGAGGGGGCGTGGCGGGCCCCGCTGGGCTTCAACGGTCAGCCGCTGCCGCACGGTCTCGGCTGGTTCTCACAGATTTACAACGGCGAGCTGATCGTCTGGCAATTCGGGGTGGGGGAGAACGCCTCGTCTTCGCTCATCATCAGCGTGCCGGGGCGCGGGCTCACGTTCATTGCGCTGGCGAACAGCGACGGGCTGGTGAGGTCGTTTCCGCTCGAGGCGGGCGATGTGCTCGTCACGGCGCTGCTGACGGCGACCACGGCTCAGCTTTCGGCCGAGCGCCAGTTGAAGCCGTTCGCGGGGCTGACATTCGGCGGCGACACCACGCTGGTCGACGTCGGAGAGGCGCGGGACAACAGGCATCTCACGCTTGGCGTAGGCACGGTCGTCCTCGGTGAGATGCTCGGCGTCGAGGCCGATTTCGCCTACATGCCCGGGTTTTTCGAGGGCGGCACGTCGCTGGTCGTTCGCAGCAGTGTCATCACGCTCACCGGCAACGTGGTCGTGGCGGCGCCGCAGCGGGTGACGGAATACACGCTGCGCCCGTACTTCGTCGGCGGCTTCGGGCTGATGCGCGCGCGCACGAAGGATGTGCTCGGCGCGCTGCCGCTCACCGAGACGATGCCGGCATTTGACGTGGGCGGCGGCGTGACCGGCTTCCTGACCGAAACGTTCGGCGTGAGCTGGGACGTGCGGTACTTCCGCAGCATCGGCGGGCCAGACACCCCGACGGGCACGAGCATCGGCAGGCCGCAGCTGTCGTTCTGGCGGGCGAACATGGCGCTCACGCTGCGGTACTGAATCGTTGTAAAGTTCGCAGGGAATTCCGATGAGACGACGTCCGGAGGACGCACGGCGCGCGTGGAGCCTCGTCGCGGTTGTGGCCGCATCGGTCGCGCTCTACGCGGCCGACACGATCAGGATCACGCCGCTCGTGCGGGACGACCGCGTCCTCATTTCGTGCGACCTGCCGAACGCATTCAACGATGAGGTCCGCGCGGCGATCGCGAGCGGCCTGCGGACGACCTTCACCTACACGGTCGACCTCCGGATGGAAGTGCCCGCGTGGGTCGATCGCACGATCGACACGGCCGTGGTCAGCAACAGCGACCAGTACGACAACCTCACGCGCCGCCACAGCCTGTTGCGCACGATCGACGGGCGCGTGGAGGAGGCGCTCGTGACCGAAGACGCCTCGCTCGTGCCGCGCTTCATGACCACGCTCGACCGCCTGCCGCTGTTTCGCACGTCCAGGCTCGAACCGAATCGCGAGTATTACGTGGAGGTTCGGGTCAAGGCGCGGCCCCACGGCGGGTCGGTCTTCGGCTGGGTGAGCGCGGCGTCAGCGCACGCGAAGTTCACCTTCCTGCGCTAGCCTGCGCCCCTGGAATCCAGTTGCTCCCAGCGGTCGTACGCGTCGCGTATCTCCACCTCGAGCTGTTCAAGTCGCGCCAGGATTTCCCTGATCCTCGCCGCGCTCTCCTTGTAAAACCCCGGCGACGACACCAATTCGTTGAGCCGACGCTGTTCGGCCTCCAGCACGCCGATGCGTGCCGGCAGGTCCGCCAGTTCCCGCGCCTCCTTGTAGGAGAGCTTTCGGCGGGCCCCTGGCGCCGGTTTGGCCGCCGGCTGCGCGATTGACGGGAGGCGCGCGGGCAGCGCGGACGGTTCTGGCGTGGTGGGCCGCTGGCGGAGCCAGTCCTGGTAGCCGCCGACGTATTCCGCGACGCGGCCGTTGCCCTCAAAGGCGAGCGTGCCGGTCACCACGCTGTCCAGAAACACGCGATCGTGGCCGACCAGCAGCACCGTTCCCGGGAACTCCGCGAGCTGCGACTCCAGCAGCTCGAGGGTTTCGAGGTCGAGATCGTTGGTGGGCTCGTCCATCACGAGCACATTGGCGGGGCGTGTGAACAACCGCGCCAGGAGCAGCCGGTTCCGCTCGCCGCCCGACAGGGCCTTCACAGGCGAGCGGGCGCACTCGGGCGGAAACAGGAAGTCGCGAAGATATCCGTTCACGTGACGCGACCGGCCGTTCACCGTCACCGTGTCGCTGCCTTCGCCGATGACATCAAACACCGCGCGCTCGGGGTCGAGCTGCTCCCGCTGCTGGTCGTAATAGGCGACCTGCACGCCTGCGCCGTGCCGCACCTCCCCGGCGTCAGGCTCGATCTCGCCGAGCAGGATCCGCAGCAGCGTCGTCTTGCCGGCGCCATTCGGCCCGATGAGGCCGATGCGATCGCCCCGCATGATCCGTGTCGAGAAATCCCGTACGACGACGGTGTCGCCGAAGGCCTTGGAGACGCCCCGCACCTCGAAGACCATCTGCCCGGACGGGTCCGCGAGCTCGATCCCGATCCTCGCAGTACCCGGCTGCGACCGCCGCGCCGCACGCTCCTCGCGCATGGCGAGCAGGGCCCGGACGCGCCCCTCGTCTCGCGTTCGCCGCGCTTTGATCCCCTGGCGCAGCCAGGCCTCCTCGCCCGCGAGCCGCTTGTCGAATTTCACCTGCTGCGAGGCTTCGGCGGCCGCCAGCTCCGCTTTTCCCCGCAGAAACGCCTCGTAGTCACCGGGCCACGACGTCAGCGCGCCCCGATCGAGCTCGACGATCCGCGTCGCCAGGCGCTGGAGGAATGCGCGATCGTGCGTGACAAACAGCACCGCCCCCGAGAAGTCGGCCAGAAACGTTTCGAGCCACGTGATGGCCTCGATGTCGAGATGGTTCGTGGGCTCGTCGAGCAGGAGCAGGTCCGGCGAGGAGACGAGCGCGCGCGCGAGGAGCACGCGCCTGCGCCATCCCCCGGAAAGCGTGTCCACGACGGCGTCGGGGGGAAGGTCGAGCCGCGCCAGCACCATCTCCACGCGCTGCTCGATCGTCCAGCCCCCTCGCTCTTCCAGTTCGTGCTGCAGCCGTCCCAGGCGCTCGAGGGCGGCGGCGTTGCCGCCCTCCGCGACGTCGATCGCCGCATGGTGGTAGGCCTTGACGAGATCCGCCGGCTCGCCGAGCCCGTCGGACACGACGTCGAACACGGGACGATCGTCGGACAGCGGCACATCCTGGACCAGGCGGGCGATGCGCACGCCCGGCTGCCGCCAGACCGTTCCGGCGTCGGGCGGCAGTTCGCCGCTGACGATCTGCAGCAGCGTGGACTTGCCCGTGCCGTTCCGCCCGACGAGGCAGACACGCTCACCAGGTTCGATCTGCAGGGCCACAGCGTCGAGCAGGGGGAGGTGACCGTAGGCAATCGAGACGCGGTCGAGGGTGACGAGGGGCATTCTCAGGCGTCAGGCACGAGGCACGAGACACGAGGTAGCGGGCACGAGGCATTTGGCTTCAGGACGACCCCCTTGAGCCTTGTGCCTCGTGCCTGCTGATCACCGCGGAAACCGCCCGAGCGCGACGAGCAGCTCGAGCCTGGCGCGGCGCAGCGCGTCTTCAGCGATTGCGGCGGCCGTCTCGGCGTCGCGCGCGCCTCGCTGGGCGTCGATCACCTCGATATTCGTCGTCGCGCCTGCCCGGAAGGCGATGACGGTGATGCGCACCACCTCGTTCGCCTGTTCGGCCGCGGCGCGCGTGCGCTCGAGGGCGCGCTCCGTGCTGCGCACGGCTTCGATCGCGGCGCGCAGTTCCGCGCGCGCCTGTCGCTCCACTCCGGTGCGGTCGGCGCGCGCGATGTCGAGCCGCGCCTGGCGCTCGCGCTTCAGCCCGCGGCGCTCGCCGAATTCGAGCACCGGCGCCGAGAAGATCAGCGCGGCGCTCCAGCTTCGCGTCGGGAAGAACAGCCCGGACGGCGTCAGCAGCTGCGGGCTGACGACGCCGGTGAGCTCCGGGAGATAGTCCTTCCACGAATCGGCGACGACCCGCTCGGCTGCGGCAATGCGGGCCTCGGCGAGCCGAACGTCCGGCCGCGAGCCGATGGCCGGCGGTGCCGGAGCCCCGGCCGGAGCGATGACATCAGCCGGAATGTCGAACGCCGGTTCGGCGGCTGCATCGACAGGGCCATCCCCGGCCACCAGCACGCCCAGCGCCTCCTGCGCGCGCCGGACCGCCAGGCGCGCATCTTCGACGCGCGCTTCGTCGGCAGACAATTCCTGCTGCGCCCGCAGCGCGTTCAGGCGGCTGCCCAGACCCCCTTCGTACCGCTGGTGTGCGTCATCGAAGTGCGCGCGGGCGTTGTCGCGCGCGCGCTCGTTCAACTCGGCGACGCGCCGCTGGGTGATGATGGCGAGATAGGCCTGTGCCGCGGCGACCGCGATCTCGCGGCGCGCATCGGCCGCGCTTCGTTGCGCGACGAGCACCTGGTCCCGCGCCTGCGCGCGGAGCGCCCACCGCGCCGGCCTCAGCAGGGGGACACCGAGGACGGCGGACGTCGTCAACTGTGTCCGGGGATTGATGGATTCGCCCGCGAACTTCTGCACGGGACCGATCGTGCGCGTCGTCAGCGTCGCGTCGAGGGTGGGCAGGGACAGCGACCGCACCTGCTGCAGGAGCGCCTCTGCGCGCAGGATGCCCGCCGCCGCCTGCTCGATGGTCGGGTTGCGCGTGACGGCGCGTTCGATCGCCTCGTCGAAGGTGAGTCGATCCATCGCTGCCTGCTGCGCCGCGGCCGGCGGCGCCGTCGCGGCCACGATCAGCCATGCCAGGCCGGAGATCGCCGGTGCCCTACGCATGCGCGCCTCCATCGGCCTCATCGAGATCGTGGGCGCGTTTCGTCTCACCCCGAATTGATTGAACCACGACATAGAGGATCGGAATCATGGCGACGTTCAGAAACGTGGCGAACACCATCCCGCCGAACACGGTGGTGCCGACCGAGTGGCGTCCTTCCTGTCCGGCGCCCGACGCGAAGACGAGCGGCATGACGCCGAGAATCAGGGCCAGCGACGTCATGAGAATGGGCCGCAGCCGGATCCGCGCGGCTTCCACCGCCGCTTCGGCGATGGACATGCCGCGGGCGCGCAGCTGCTCGGCGAACTCCACGATCAGGATGCCGTTCTTCGCCGCGAGCCCGATCATCATGACCAGGCCAATCTGGACGTAGATGTCGTTCTGCAGGCCGCGCACGCCGACGAATGTCAACGCCCCGAGCACCGCGAGCGGGACGCTCAGCATGACGATGAACGGCAGCACGAGCGATTCGTACTGCGCGGCGAGCGTCAGGTAGACGAAGAGCAGCCCAATGAGAAAGATGTACACGGACTGCTGCCCCGCCTGGATCTCCTCGCGCGACAGGCCCGACCAGGCGTAGCCGAAGCCGTCGGGAAGGGCGCGAGCGGCGATCGCTTCCATCTCTTCGATCGCCTGCCCGGAGCTGAAGCCCGGCGCCGCGCCGCCGTTGATTTCTGCCGACCGGAACAGGTTGTAGTGCGAGATCACCTGGGGTGCCGTCGTTTCGCGCACGCGGACGAGATTGGAGAGCGGCACCATCTGCCCGTTGTTGGTGCGCGCGTAGTACTGGCCCAGGTCCTTGGGATCCGACCGGTATGCCTTGTCGGCCTGCACGTACACGCGGTACGCCCGGTTGTTGAAGTCGAAGTCGTTGACGTACGCGGACCCCAGATAGATCTGCATCGCGCTCGTGATTTCGCTGATCGGCACGCCGAGGCTGCGCGCCCGCTCGCGGTCGATGTCCACGGCCAGCTGCGGATCGTTCGCGGTAAACGAGCTGAAGAGGCCGGCCACGCGCGGCGATTTCATCGACTCGCCGATGATGCCGTAGGTGGCCTGCGCCAGGCGGCTGATGTCGCCGCCGCTCTGGTCCAGCACTTCGAAGGTGAACCCGCCGAACGCGTTGATCCCCTCGATGGCGGGCGGCGCGAACGGGATCACGAGCGCCCCCTGGACGCCGAACAGGGGACCGCGCAACCGGTTCAGGACCGCCTGCAGCCGGTGCTCCTCTCCCGGGCGCTCGTCGAACGGCTTCAGCGGGACGAACATGATGCCCTGGTTGGGCGCGGCGCCGCCGAAGCTGAAGCCCACGACCGTGAACACGGTCCGCACTTCGGGCGTCTTCATCAGCAGCTGCTCGACCTCCTTCATCACGTTGCTCGTGTACTCCAGCGACGAGCCCGCGGGGGCCTGCACGACGGTGATGAACCACCCCTGGTCTTCCTCGGGCACGAAGGACTGCGGCACCCACCGGTAGGCCATGAACGTCAGGCCGAGCCCGACGATGAAGGCGGCCACGACGGCCCAGCGGACGCGCAGCAGCCGGTGGAGCACGCCGACATACATGTCGGTGCCCCGCGTGATGATCGATTCGAAGAGCCCGAAGACGCGCCCTTTGCCCTGGTCCACGCCGCGGCCGCCGCGCAGCAGCAGCGCGGAGAGCGCGGGCGTGAGCGTCAGCGCGTTGAACGCGGAGATGCCGACCGCGAAGGCGATCGTGAGTGCGAACTGCGCGTAGAGCCGCCCGGTCGTGCCCGGGAAGAAGCCGACCGGCACGAACACCGCGATGAGCACGAGGGCGGTCGCAATCAGTGCGCCGAAGACTTCCTTCATCGCGTCCGACGCTGCGTGCGCGGCGCCTTTCCTGTACTGGTGGATATGACGCTCGATGTTCTCGATGACCACGATCGCATCGTCGACGACGATGCCCGTGGCCAGGACGATGGCGAACAGCGTGAGCGTGTTGATCGAGAAGTCCAGCAGCTTGATGAACGCGAAGGTTCCGACCAGGGAGACCGGGATGGTGAGCGTCGGGATCAGCGTCGCCCGCCAGCTCTGGAGGAAGACGAACATCACGAGAATGACGAGGATGATCGCCTCGACGAGCGTCTTGACCACCTCCGTGATCGACTCCAGCATCGACTCGGTCGTGTTGAACGCGATCGCGTAACGCATCCCCGGCGGGAAGTTGTGCTTCAGCCGCTCGAGCTCGGCGATGACGCCGCGCTCCACGTCGAGCGCGTTCGCCGTGGGGAGCGCCATGACGCCGAAGCCGACCGCCTCGAACCCGTGGAAGCGCAGCACGGACGAATAGGTTTCCGCCCCGAGCTCGGCGGTGCCGACGTCCTTCAGCCGGATCAGCGAGGCATCCTTGCCGGACTTCACGATGATGTTCTCGAACTCGCGCGGCTCGGTCAGCCGCCCCGCGGCGCGCACGGAGATCTGGTAGGTCTGCCCCTCGCGCGCCGGCGCATCGCCGACGCTCCCGGCCGCCACCTGCACGTTCTGCTCGCGCAGTGCGCTGACGACGTCTCCCGCCGTGATCTGGCGCGCCGCCAGGCGCACGGGGTCGAGCCACAGTCGCATGGAGTACTTGCGCTCGCCGAAGATCATCGCGTCGGCCACGCCGGGGACGCGCTTCAGCGCGTCCCGCACGTACACGTCGAGGTAGTTCGACATGAAGAGCGTGTCGTACTCGGCGCGCTCGGAGAACACGCCCACGCCCATGATGAAATTCATCGACTGCTTCTGGACGGTGACGCCGGTCTGCCGCACTTCGGCGGGCAGCCGTCCCATCGCCTGGTTGACGCGGTTTTGCACGTCCACCGCGGCGATGTCCGGGTCGCGCGTGACGTCGAAGACGACGCTGATCTGCGAGAACCCGCTGTTGGTGCTCGACGAGGACATGTAGAGCATGCCCTCGACGCCGTTGATCGCCTGCTCGAGCGGGGTCGTGACGGCGGTCTCGACGGTCTCCGCGTTTGCGCCGGTGTAGAAGGTCGTGACGCTCACCTGCGGCGGCGCCACGTCCGGATACTGCGCGACCGGCATGGTCGGGATCGCCAGGACGCCCACGATGACGATCACCAGCGAGCACACGCTCGCGAGGATCGGACGACGAATGAACGTGTCGACGAACATGGGTCCTTTAGCTCGGCTTGACCGGCGCGCCGTCGCCGATCTTCTGGAGGTTGGAGACGATCACGCGCTCGCCGGGCTTGAGCCCGCCGCGCACGACGTAGTCGTCGCCGACGATCTCGCCCACCGTGACCGGCTTCTGCCGGGCGACCGTGCCCTGCTGGCCCGATTCGGCGACGAACACGAAGTACTGGCCCGCCATCCGGTTCACCGCCACGACCGGCACGGTCAGCTGCGGCGCGTTGCTCCACACGATCCGCGCGCGGACGTACTGCATCACGCGAAACCCCTGCGGGCGTTCGCGGAGCTGCGCCTTGACGAGCACCGACTGCGTCGCATCGTCGGCGCGTGGCGCGACGAAGGTGATCGAATGCGCGGACAGAACCTTGCCGTCCGAGTCGAGCAGTTCGACGGGAAGGCCGACGCGCAACTCGCCCGCCTGCTCGAGCGGCACGCTGATGTACACCTCGAGGCCCTGCGCCTGGTCGATGGTGGTGATCTCGGTCGACGGGGTGACGCGGTCCCCCGTGCGAACCGGGATGTCGCCGACGACGCCGGCCGCCGGGGCCGTGACGCGGTAATACTGCAGCTCCACGCGCCCCTGCCGGATCTGCTGCCGGATGGCGTTGAGCTGCGCCTGCGCGGTCTGGTGGGCCGTCTGCGCCTGCTCGAGCTCCTGCCGGCTGACCGCGCCGGCGTCGAACAGCTTCTGCATCCGGTCGAGCTGCTGCTTCGCGTAGGCGACATCCGCCTCGCGCGCCGCGCGCGACGCTTCGAGGCTGCCGACGCTGGCCTGCTGCCTGTCGGGATCAATCTGGACGAGCGGCTGTCCCACGCGCACGCGGTCGCCCGACTTGACGAAGATCCGGGTGACGAGCCCCTCTACCTGCGGCTGAATGGTCGTGGAGGCGCGCGACTGGATCGTGGCGACAAACTCTGACGCGCGCGGCACCGGCTTGGGCGCCAGCGTCATCGTCTTGACCTCGGCCGGCGGCATTCCGCCGCCGGGCGCGCCGGGACCTCCGGCCTGCGGCGCGTCGCTGCAACCGGCAGCGCCCAGCAGAAGGAGGAGAAAAGGAAAGGTGCATCGTGGCATGTAAACGGACTCCGTGGGACTGGGCAGAAACGTCTAATTGTATCCGAATAGAATAAGACTCACGATGAGCGCCGAATGTTCCGACCCCTTGGCCCGCTGGCGCCCCGAATTTCCCATCCTCGAGACGTGTACGTACCTGGTCAGCCATTCGCTCGGGGCGATGCCGCGCGCGGCAGAGCAGGAGCTGTTGACATTCGCAACGGAATGGCGGCGCCGCGGGGTGCGCGCGTGGCACGAGGGCTGGTGGGAAATCGGACGCACGACCGGTGACCTGCTCGCGCCGCTGCTGGGGGTGGCACCCGGCACGATTTCGATGCACCAGAACGTGACGGTCGCGCAGAGCATCATCGCGTCGTGTCACAGCTACGACGGGCGACGCCGGAAGATCGTGATGAGCGAGCTGGAATTCCCCTCGAACATGTACCTGTTCGAGGGATTCCGGCGATACGGCGCGCGGATCGAGTACGTCGCGGCGCCGGATGGCATCCGCGTGCCGCTCGAGGCCACGCTCGACGCGATTGACGATTCGACCGTGCTCGCCATCGCGTCCCTGGTCCTGTTCAAGAGCGCCGGCATCCAGGACGCCGCCGCGATCGTCGAGAAGGCGCACCGCGTGGGCGCGCGTGTCGTGCTCGACGTCTATCAGGCGGCCGGAGCCATGCCGCTTTCGATCGGCGCGGCCGGCGCGGACTTCGCGGTGGGCGGCTCGGTGAAGTGGCTCTGCGGCGGGCCTGGCGCCGGATATCTCTACGTCCGGCCGGACCTGGCGCCACAGCTGGAACCCGCGATCACCGGCTGGGCGGCGCACGCGCGCCCGTTCGCGTTTGCCACCGGCGCCACGCAGTACGCGGCAGACGCGGCCGAGCGCTTTCAATCCGGCACGCCCAACGTGCCCGCGCTCTACGCGGCGCGCGCAGGCTGCAGGATCGTGAACGAGGTCGGCGTGGCGGCCATCCGCGAGAAATCGCTGCGCCTCACGCGTGGCATCATCGAGCACGCACAGGCGCGCGGCTGGCGCATCAACACGCCCATCGATGACGACGGGCGTGGCGGCACGGTGGTGCTCGACGTTCCCAATGGAGAGGCCGTCGCCCGGGAGTTGATCCGTCGCGAGGTCATCGTGGACCACCGGCCGGGTGCCGGCATTCGGATCGCGCCGCATTTCTACAACACCGGCGACGAGGTCCGGCACGCGATGGAGGTGCTGGACGAGGTGGTCGAGCTGCAGGGGGGCGGATGATCGACGCGATCGCGGTGATTGGTGCGGGGACGATGGGGCACGGCATCGCGCATGCGGCGATGGCCGGGGGGTTCGAGACGCGGCTGTACGACGTGTCCGCCCCGATGCTCGACAGGGCGCGCGCGGCCATCGAGGCCATCGTCGCGAAAGGCGTGGAGCTGGGCAAAGTCTCGCGGGCCGAAGCCGATGCGACGCTTGGCCGGCTGCGCACCACGAACGATCTTGGCGAGGCGCTCGCCGGCGCGGCGATGGTCATCGAGGCGGCGCCGGAGCGGCTCGATCTGAAGATCGAGCTGCTTCATCAGATCGAGCGGCTCGCGCCAGCCGGGGCGGTCATCGCGACCAATACCTCGGCGCTGAGCATCACGGAAATGGCCGGGTCACTCGGCAACCCGGCGCGCGCCGCCGGGATGCATTTCTTCAACCCGGTTCACAAGATGAAGCTCGTTGAAATCGTCCGGGCGCTCGAGACGTCTGACGCGGCGCTGCAGGCCGTCGAGGACGTCGCCAGGCGCATGGGCAAGGAGACCGTGGTCATCCGCGAATCTCCCGGGTTCGTCACGAGCCGCGTGAATGCCCTGATTGGCAACGAGGCGTTCTACATGCTGCAGGAAGGCATCGCGTCGGCGCGCGACATCGACAAGGCGCTGAAGCTCGGGCTGAACCACCCCCTGGGCCCGTTCGAACTGGTCGATCTGGTCGGCCTCGACACGCGCTTGAGCGTCCTCGAGTTCCTGCACCGGAGCCTCGGCGAGAAGTACCGGCCCTGTCCGTTGCTCGTGCAATACGTGAAGGCAGGCCGTCTGGGAAGGAAGGTCGGCCGAGGGGTGTACGAGTACTAGTGCAAGGCAACAGGGAAAAGGCACAAGGCACAAGGCACAAGGAAAAGGCAGAAGGGAAGAACGAGGGATGGGGAACATCTCGGTAGAAATCGACGGGCAGATTGCCACGCTCACGATTGACCGGCCCGAGGTGAGGAACGCGCTCAACCTCGAAACGGTCAACGAGTGCCACGCGGCGTTGCAGGAGCTGGGGCGCGACGGCTCGGTCGGCGTGCTGATCATCACCGGGGCGGGGGACCAGGCGTTTGTCTCGGGCGCCGACATCAACGACATTCGCCGTCGCACGCTCGAGGACGGCCTGGCGGCGATCAACTCGTCGTTGTGTTCAGCGGTGGAGCGATTCCCGCGGCCCACGATCGCGGCGGTCAACGGCTACGCCGTGGGCGGAGGGTGCGAGCTCGCGCTGGCGTGCGATATCCGTGTCGCGTCGGAAACGGCGAAGTTCGGGCAGCCGGAGCTGAACCTCGGGATCATCCCGGCGGCGGGAGCGACGCAGCGGCTGCCGAGGACGATCGGCCTCGGACGCGCGAAGCACATGATCCTGACCGGCGAAATCATCGACGCGCAGCGCGCGCTCGAGTTCGGCCTCGTGTCTGTCATCGCGCCGCCGGCCGAGCTGATGGCGCGCGCGCGTGATGTCGCCAACCGCATCCTGCGTCTCGGACCGCTGGCGGCGCGCCTGGCGAAGCTGTCGCTGAATGCCTCGGCGCGCGTCGACCTCGATTCCGGCCTTCTGATCGAAACCCTCGCGCAGGCGATCTGCTTCGACTCGGACGACAAGCAGGAGGGCGCCACCGCATTCCTCGAGAAGCGAAGGCCGAAGTTCAGCGGCACGTAGCGAATCCCGGCGCCGCCGCGCACATCGGCGACCCCGTTTAGTCCGGTGGCAGCTCCACGGTGTACAGCGTCCGGCCGGTCAGGTCGTGCAACGACGCCGTAAGATCCCTGGTCCTCGCGTCAATGCGGGGTGAAGGCGGCGGCCTTGTCAGCCGGCGCCCCGACGGCGGTGAGGATCCGATCACGCGGCTGGATGCGCGCCACCGTGCTCATGGACCGGACAGGATCTGCTGGCCGCCGACCGCGTACGGGCGGTGCGACGTTCGGCGTTTCTACATGAATCCTGCAACGTTGTCAAATAGTCGCTGTCGTCCTCCCCTGCGGCTCGTGCCGCACCCAGCACCCGGCGCGCAGCGCTTCAAGGAACTGGGAGTGGCGGGGCTGCCGGAGCTGCTGCCGCGGCCCATCCGCGCCAACACAAACCCCGCCATTTCTCCCACTCGTTGGCAGGCGAGCCGCCGCGGCTGCCTACCGAACCGTCACTTGCGCCATCCAGCGCGAATCGCCCGGATCGTCGTGGTCGTGGAACCCGCACGTGCGTGCCGCGGTGAACGCGGCGGTCGTCTTTGATTGGCCCGGCGACAGGATTCCCACGTTGAGCGCGGGGCAGTCGGTGTGCGCCGGGTGCGGATTCGAAGCGATGTTGTGCGTGCGCGAATCGTTGTTCACGATGGCCACCGACTGACCGACGTTCACGGTCACGCTGTTCGTGCCGGTCGACGTGATCGTGACCGTCGCGCCGACAGGTCCCGTCCCGCCTCCGCCCCCACCGGAGGGAGCGGTCGGCGACGACCCGCCACCACCGCCCCCGCATGCGGCGACCGCTCCCGCCAGGACCGCCGTCATGACGGCTCCGGAAATGACCCTCGAGCGCATCCGTTTTCCCCCTCAGAAGAACTTGCGCGAGATGTTGAAGCCGAGATACCAGTTGCTGCCGCCGTCGAACGCCCTGGGGCCGCCGCGGGCAATCTGCCCCATGGTCGTGCCGAAGGCGTTCGAGAAATTGAGCTGGAACGCGTGGCCGCCCGCGCGTTTTTCGATCGCGACGCTGGCCTGGTTCACGCCGGGATCGAAGCCGGCGACCCGCGGGGTGAATTCGCCGACGAGATAGACGGTGGGCCGCACGCGCAGCCGCGCGCCGACGCCGAGCAGAAACGTGCTGTCGTCCTCCGCCGCGGTGTTGGCCGTGTCGTCCGACGGGTTGCTGTTGCCGACCCAGATGGGCTCCACGTACACGGCGCCGCGCCTGCCGAACTCGCGTGAGAGCACGGCGGCGAGCGCCGGCGAATAGCGGTCCCGGAAGTTGTTGGTGCCGTCCACCGACACGTACGCCGCGACGCCGAGCGGCCGGCCCTCCACCTGGCGCACCAGGTCGTACTGTCCGAAGAGCTGGATCGTCTTGTCGTTCGTGCGGTGTACGCCGATCTGGCCGCCCCGGATGACGCCGACCCGGTACTCGAGCCCGATCTGGGCCCCGGAGTCGAGCCCGAACAGGTCCGACGTGAGATCGCCAAAGTCCCCCTGGCCGAGCGCACGCGTGAAGCGGTGCGTGACGCGGAACGCGCTCTTATGCCTCGGCACGCGCAGCGCGGTGGGCAAGGCCACGAGCGTGAAATCGGGCTGGGCCGGATTGAGGCGCGCGTCGGCCGTGTCCGCATCGATTTCCTGCGAATCGATCTCCTGGGACGGCGCGCCCGCCGTCCCGACCTGTGTCGCCTGCGGGAGCGGGAACGGCAGCGAGAGTAGTGACGCCAGAAGCGTAGCGGCGATGATCATCAGGACTCCTACGGGCGAAGGTAGCCGGGCCCAGGCCCGGGGCTGTCCACGCCGATGCGGATCTGCCCGCGCAAGGAGGCGTTCTCCGGGTCGCTGTGATCGTGGTAGTGGCAGGTGCCCGTGAGTGTGAACGGTCCCACCACCGTGCTCGCACCCGGTTGCAGCGTGCCGGAGCGGTCGATCGGCGGGCAGCTCCCGTGAGTCGGATGCGGGTCCGACTTGATTTCGTGTACCCGCGACGAGTCGTTCACGAAGCGGACGCTGTCGCCCGTGTCAATCCGGACATCTGCCGGCGTGACGCTCGATCCAATCATGATCGTCGCCGACGGCGCGGCGCTGCCGCCGCCCGGCGATGGGGCGGTCGGTGTGGAGGAACCGGCGCCGCCGCCCCCGCCACCACCGCATGCGGTGGCAATGCTGAGCATGCCCACGATGGCGGGGACGGAGAGCGCCTCGAGGAGCCGAACCACGACGAGCGACGGGTGTGCTGCTGTCATACGGCTGACGAATGGCAAGCAGGATGCCGCGCTTTAAATGGTTGGCTTATTTAGGTTTGTGAAGGCGAGTCGTTACGCTGGCAGTAACGGCTTACGTCGCACGTAAAAAGGGGTCGGGAGCCTTTTTCGGCTGACGCAGGCCGAAAAAGGCTCCCGACCCCTCTTATTCCAGCTTGTGCTTGGTGAGGTAATAGCTCATGGCGCGCTGACTGATGCCCATCAGCTCCGCGGCGTCCTTCTTCACGCCTCCGGCGCTTTCGAGCGCGCGCCGCAGCGTCTCTTTTTCAACCCACACGAGGTTCTGCTGCAGGTTGAAGGAGGGCAGTCCGGGCGTTGCCGTGCCGGCCGCACCGAGCATGAACACCGACGAGGCCTGGATGGTCGGCGTCGTCGAGAGCACGACGGCCCGCTCCAGCGCGTTCTCGAGTTCGCGCACGTTGCCGGGCCAGTCGTACTGCTGCATCGCTTTCAGAGCGGCGGGCTCGATGCCGTCGATCCGCTTGCCCGCCCTCTGCGCGTGCTTGCGAATGAAGTGGTCGACCAGCACGGGGATGTCGTCGCGCCGCTCGCGCAGCGGCGGCAGCGCGAGCGGAATGACATTGAGGCGGTAGTACAGGTCTTCCTGGAACTTTCCGTCCGCCACCATCTGTCGCAGGTCGCGGTTGGTCGCGGCGATCACGCGGACGTCGACGGCCTGGCTCCGCTCGGACCCGAGCGGCTCGAACTCGCGCTCCTGCAGCACGCGCAGCAGCTTCGCCTGGAGCGCGGTGGCCATCGTGCCGATCTCGTCGAGGAAGATCGTGCCGCCATCGGCAAGCGCGAACTTGCCCTTCTTGTTCGACACCGCTCCGGTAAACGCACCCTTGACGTGGCCGAACAGCTCGGATTCGAGCAACGTGTCCGGGATCGCCGCGCAGTTCACCTTGATCAGCGGCATATCGCGCTGCGCGCTGCGATGGTGAATCGCGCGCGCGACGAGCTCCTTGCCGGTGCCGGTCTCGCCGGTCACGAGGATCGTGCTGCGCGACTGCGCCACGAGATCGATCGTCCGGATGACCTCTTCGATCTTGCGGCTGCGCCCGACGATGCCGTAGTTGCCGAATTCCTGGTCGCGCTCGCTCCGCAGGTAGCCGTGCTCGGTGCTGAGGCGCTGCAGGTTCATCGCGCGGTCCACGATGACCAGCAGCTCGTCGATCGCGAAAGGCTTCTGGAGGTAGTCGGAGGCGCCGAGCTTCATCGCCTCGATCGCACTTTCGATCGTGGCGTGCGCCGTCATCATGATCATCTGCGGCCGGTCGGCGAGGGGCGTGGCGGCAGCGATCTCGCGAATCAGGTCGAGGCCGGTGAGCTCGGGCATGAGGTTGTCGACGACCAGCACGTCGAAGAGCCGTTGCGAGAGCAGCTGCTGCGCCTCGCGCGGGCTGCCGGTGGCGAGCACCTCGTGCCCCTCCTCCCGGAGCGCGCTGGCCAGCGCCACCCGTATCTTCGTCTCGTCGTCGACCAGGAGGACCGAGCCCTTGACCTTACGCACTCACCGACCTCGCTTCCGCCTGCGGCGACACCGGCAACTCGACGGCAATAGCCGTCCCTCGAGCGCCGCTGGCCGCGACGGCGATCGTCCCGCCGAGGCCTTCAATGATATTCCTGGCGATGGCCAGGCCGATACCGGAGCCCGTGCGCTTCGTCGTGAAGAACGGCTCGAAGACGCGCGGCAGCGCGTCAGCGGTGATGCCCGGGCCGTTGTCGCGGACGGTGATTCGCGCCGTGGCGCCGCGTCGTTCGGTGGTCAGCGAGACTCGCGCCGCGCGGCCGGGCGTGGCGTGTGCCTCGGCGGCGTGCCGCGCGTTGGTGAGCACGTTGATCAGCGCGTGCCGCAGCCGCTCGGCGTCCGTGACGACGATCGGCAATGCGGGCTCGACGATGATGTCCGGCGCCTGCCCGGCGCCTTCCGGCCAGACGGCGCGCGCGGCGTCCTGGCAGATCACGTTGAGATCGGCCGGCGCCAGCTCGAACCGGATCGGGCGGGCAAAGTCCAGAACGTCCGACACGATGCGATTCAGCCGCGCGATCTCTTCCTCGATGTCCTCGCCGATCTTGCGCAGCTCCGGCGTGGCGCTCTCCCGCTTCAGCGGGCGCAACGCGGACTTGATGATCATCAGCGGGTTGCGGATCTCGTGCGCGATCACCGTGGACAGCCGCCCCAGCGACGACAGGCGCTCGCGCTGGGCCGCCTCGCGCTGAAACCGCGCGATCGACGCGGTCATCGTGTTGAAGGTACGCGCGAGCAGCTTGGCGTCCTCGTCGTCCCACGCCGTGGCGGGTGGCTCTGGAATGCGGTGCGTCAGGTCACCGGACGAGGCGAGTTCGCGCATCGCGTTGGTGATGACGCCCAACGGGCGCGTCACCGTGCGCGCGAGCGCGAAGCTCAGGCCGATGGCGGCCAGCACCGCGATGAGGGCGGTGGCGGCGAGCGCCTTGTGCACGCCGGACAGCACGCGCAGCCGTTCGGTGCGCGATCGCAGGACGATCGTCGTTCCCGCGGGTGTGCCCCCGTTGGCCGGAGACGCCCGGAGCAGGGCACGGCTGACGGCGACGTACTCCTCGCCATCCAGCTGGCGGTGCGTGGCGTCCGGGCGGCCTGCCAGGTCGGCGATCGCGGGCCAGTGCTCGCGCGGAAGGGTTGACGCCTGGATTTCGCCGTCGAACAGGAACGCGATCTCGCTGGCCGTGAGCGCCTTCAGCCGCGCGGCGGCGCGCGCGTCGAGCGCAAAGCCGATGTTCAGCGTTCCGAACAGCTCCGGTCCTCCGGGGCCCAGCAGCAGGATCGGCACCGAGACGACCTCTCGCACGCCACCGGCCGCCGGCCAGAACGACACTGCCTCGCGCCCGGCGAGCGCGGCGCGCACGCCGTCGAGCCGCGCGACGTGCTCCGCCGCCGGCGCGTCGATCGCCGCCAGCAGCCGCCCGCCGCGCCCTGTGATGACGAACAGATCGGCCTCGAGCTGCTGCCGGTACTCGCGCGCGATCGGCTCCACGGTCGGGGGATCGTTGGTTTCGACCGCCGCTTTGAGCTTGGGTAGGTCCGCGATGAGCCGCGCTTCGCGCCGGTAATGTTCGATGAGCGTGCGGCGGTAGTTTTCGACGAGCGTGGCCGCTTCATCCAGGCCGCGCTGCAGCTCGCGTTCCGCCTGCGCGGTCACCGCGACGTTCACGCGGTACACCGCGACGCCGATCGAGACGACGGCCAGCAGCGCCGTCGCGAAGAAGATCCGGTTGCTGAGCGACGAAATGATCGACACTACTGCCGCCCGCGGCCGAGCGTCACGTTCAGCTCGACCTCGCCTCCCTCGTCGGGCACGGTGACGCGATGGGTGGATTCCTTCGGCAGCGTCTCGTTCCAGACTGCCACGGTGTAGGTGCCCGGGGGCACGTTCTCGATCCGGAAGCGGCCATCGGCGGCCGCCACGTCGAAAAAGCGGTGCCCGAACACGAGGATGAACGCGGACATGTGCGAGTGGATATCGCAGAACACTCGGACGATTCCCGGCCGCTCGAAGCGGATGAACTTGGACTTGCCCGTCGGATAGCGGCCAAGGTCGAAGGGCCGGATCCGTGAGAGCGAAAACACGTTGTGGTAGGTCCGGTCGCTGTTGAGGAACTCCACCGTAGTGCCCGCCATGACGGCGAGGACGTGCGGCACGAACGTCTCGTTGCGCTGGTCCATGCGGGCGCGCATGTCGCCGCGATCTTCGAATGCGCCGCGGGGCGCCGTCTCGAGGTAGACGACGGTGCGCCGCTGATCGACGCTGATGCCCCGGTGCCCGCGGCTGCCGAGGTCTCCGACGTTGGGGCGCGCCTGGATGGCGGAGATCGTCTCCTCCAGCTCGATCCGGCCGCGGATCGCGCCGCTGGCGCGCCCGCCGGCCGTGACCGGCAGCGCGAAGGCGGCAAGCGTCAGAAGCACGGCGGCGAGAGCTCGCGTCATCTCAGAACCAGAAGAGGACCTGCGCCGCGACGAACGTGCGGTTCGCCTGCCGGCCGCCATCGCGTGCGTTGCGCTGCACGGATGCCTTCGCGATGAGATTCCGCTGCAAGTACCACCCGCCCCCCAGTTCGAACCGGCTGATCGGCGCATCCCATTCCGTGGGGGCCCCGCCGAACAGCGTGCCGGAGATCTTCGAGAACGTCATGCCGTCGGCACGCGCCGCGATGAAAAGGCGCGGCGTCGCCCGGTACCGCGCCTCGATCCAGGCCGCCGTGGCGGACAGATCCACCTTGCCGGCAGCCGAGAACACTCCCGGGACGGTCCAGGTGCTGCGAACGGCCTCGGCGCGCACGATCCAGTGGCCTCGCGAGTACTCGGCGTCGGCCCCCATGGCGCGCTGCGACGGCGAGGGCTGGCCTGGCGCCACGCGGCGCTCGACGTTTCTGTCCAGCCAGGCCGCGCGCGCGCCCGACACGCCGATGAACAGGCCGAAGACCGGCTGAATCTGCACCCGGCCCGAGACCTGTTTGCCGCCGTTGTCATCCGAGAAACGCGGCGTCGACAGCGAGCCGTTCGTGACGGCGATCGCCCCCTGGAGCCGATCGGTGCCTCCGCGCAGCTGCACGCCCGCGTCCCATGCGAACCCCGCGACGATCGACACTCCCGGACGCGGCTCGGGGGACCCGACCGGGAAGGATGAACGCCAGCCGCGCGCCCGCATGCGGAGGAGGTCGTCGGCGGAGGCCGGAATCGCGTCGGGGCGGAGCGACAACAGGTACTGGTAGGCGAGCGGGTATCCGATCAGCGGGTTGTCATTTGAATACACGCGGCGCCCGAACGCGCCGAAGGTTGGCGGGATCTTTCCCGCCTGCACGTCGAGGGGCAGGCGGGCAATCGGCCGCACGCGCACGAAGGCGGCGAACGCCTGCAGGTCCTCGCCGTTTTGCGATCGGAAATCGCCCAGGACGGATACGCGACCGGCGATGCGCCATTCGCCCGTGAGGCCGACGCGCAACAGCCGCAGCGCGTCGTGCTCGTAGTCGGTGTAGTTGAACCAGCCCACGTCGTCGCGTTCGCTGATCGTCGCGGCGATGTCGCCGCCGATGATTACGCGTCCGCTGGCGAAGACCAGCGGCGAGGCCGGCAGAGACTGGGCGGACGCCGGCGGGGCGTTCAGCGTGAGCGCGGCGGCGAGCGCGGCAGTCAGCACGGCGCGGGACAGCATGTGGCGGCTCACGCGCGATTATAATGCTCGTCCGTTCATGCCCTGGTGTGTGGCGCGCCGCGCGCTTTCGGTTTGCGCGCACGCCAGATTCGATCGACACCGTGGCGCGGTTCTATCGCGAGCGCTTTCCGTCCTCCGACGCGCGGTCGTGGACGATTGAGCCCGTCGCGGCGACCGAGGTGTTCGATGGCGCGGCGCTGTTCGATCGTGCGCGCCTGGCCCGGCTGTACGGCGGCCGGCCGCCGCGGGTGTCGCGCGGCCCCGTCACGCGGGGCGGCGCGGTCGTGGAAGTGATCCTCCTCGTGTCCCCCTACCCCGAGCCCGACCTCCGCCGCCTGAACCCCGGCACACTGATCATGAGGGGTCAGATCTAGAAATCGCACTTTTTTCGTGGTCTGCCCCCCCAAATCCGAGCTGTTTTCCCGGGGAGATATCGGTCGCCGATTGAAAGGCCTCGATTTCAGGGCCCGCCGAAGGTGCCGACCCAAGAAGAAAGTGCGATTTCTAGATCTGACCCCTGATAAGATAAAATATGAAACGAGATTCCGCATGATGGAACGCGCTACGTCTCTTGAAAAAGCGCTCGAAATTTGCGAGGCGCTCAGCGTTTCGACCCGCGGGCTCAGTTTGCGCGAGCTCTCCCGCACGCTCGACATGCCTGCCCCGACCGTGCACCGTCTGCTCGGCGTGTTGAAACGGCGCGGCTATGTCCGCCAGGACGAAGAAACGTCGCGCTACAGCCTGACCCTGAAGATGCTCGACCTCTCATTCCGGCAGATGGGGCGGTCGGAGCTACGGCTGCACGCCTATCCCGTCATCCGCGAACACGTCGTCCGCACGGGACAGCGCGCGTTCTTTGCCGTTCCGGCGGTTGGCGAGGTGACCTACATCTGGAGCACCGGGGCAGACGAGATCGGCACCTACACCGCATATGGCCGCGAGATGCCCGGGCACTGCGCCGTCTTTTTCGAGCGTGAAGCCACGCGGCGCCTGAGCTGCGTGCGGCTCGCGAAACCCCGCGACGCCGCGCAGAGCGAGAGCGTGGTCGTGCGGCTCGGCACGCCGCCCAGTTCGCCCGACGCCCAGCGGATGCTCTGCACGTGCGCGCCCGTGTTCGACTACACGGGCAGGGAAGTGGCGCGCGTCGGCGTGTTCACGCACGGGCCGGACGAGCGCACGTTTGCCGGCGCCGCGCCGAGCGCCGCGTGGGAGCTCGCGCGGCTGATTTCCATGCGGCTCGGATATCTGCCGGCGACGGCCGCGATCGCCTGAAGCGCGGACGTCGAGGAGTTGAGGATGTGAGGGGTTGAGCATTGAGAGCGTGAGCTGGGGTTTTCGTGAAGGATTGGAGGAGGGAATTGGCGTACATCATCTGTGAGCCCTGCATCGGTACCAAGGACACGGCGTGCGTGGACGTGTGTCCGGTGGACTGCATTCACCCACGCAAGGACGAACCGGAGTTCCAGACCGCCGAGATGCTCTACATCCACCCGGACGAGTGCATCGACTGCGGCGCGTGCGTGCCGGCGTGCCCCGTGGAAGCGATCTTCGCGCTCGATGAAACACCCGAGAAGTGGAAGACCTATATCCCGGTGAACGCGCAGTACTACCAGAAGTAGATTTGAGGGTTTGAGAATTTGAGGATCCGGGGAAAGGGAATGTAAGATAAGAGTGGTCGGTGCCGCGACCGTCCGCCGATTTTCTCTCTGAGTTTTTCATTCTCAATCCGCGTTCTCCCTGCTCTTCCCCCGAAAGGGGTTTCAATATGGGTTTGTTCGAGCACAAGTTCGAGGACAACTTCATCACCACGAACTTGGATAACGTCCTGAACTGGGCACGCCAGTCCTCGCTCTGGCCCATGGGTTTCGGCCTCGCGTGCTGCGCCATCGAGATGATGGCCGCCTCCGCCTCGCGCTTCGACATCGCGCGGTTCGGCTCCGAAGTGTTCCGTGCGTCCCCCCGCCAGGCCGACCTGCTCATCGTTGCGGGGACCGTCACCAAGAAGATGGCCCCCGTCCTGCGCCGGCTGTACGACCAGATGCCGGAGCCCAAGTGGGTCATCTCGATGGGGAGCTGCTCGAATGCCGGCGGCCCGTTCCCGACCTACAGCGTGCTGCAGGGCGTGGACAAGATCGTCCCCGTGGATGTGTACGTCTCGGGATGCCCGCCCAGACCGGAAGCCTTGCTGTACGGCCTGATGCGGCTGCAGGACAAGATCAAACGCGAGGGCACGATCTTCCGCAAGGAACGCCTGATTCCCGTCGGGCAGAGCGAGCCGCGCGTGCTCGAGGCGGAGGCATAGCCGTGGCGGCCGTGACCAGATTCCTGAACACGATTTTCCTTGTCGACATCCTCAAGGGCCTGTGGCTCACGCTGCGCTACACGCCGCAGCCGGCCTTCACGTTTCAGTACCCCGCCGAACGCCGGCCGGTCGCGCCGCGTTTCCGCGGCGTCCTGCGGCTGCAGGTCGAGCCGGAAACCGGCGCGCAGACCTGCATCGTCTGCGACCAGTGCGCGAAGGCCTGCCCGGACGACCTCATCGCGCTCGGCGGACACCGCGAGCCGGGGTCGAAGCTGAAGGTCCTCGACTACTTCGACTTCAACCTCTCGCGATGCAGCTTCTGCGGGCTCTGTGCGGAGGTGTGCCCCACCAAGCCGGTCAAGGCGCTCATCATGAGCGAGGACTACGAGCTCGGCACTTACAGCCGCGATTTCCAGGTGCTCCGAATCGACCAGATGTACGACGGGGTCCCCATCGAGCGCTACACGCATTAACGCATTCCGGGCTAGAATCTGGCCCCATGCGCCAGAGGCTTCGGCTTGCGGGCGCGAGCGCCGCCGCGGCGCTGGCGCTCGTCCTCACGCTCTCAGCTCAGGGGGCGCCCTTCGACTCGGCTCAGGGCGCGCCGCAGCGCGCCGACGCCGACATCCAGCTGCAGTTCGGCAATCTCCTCTTCAAAGACGGGCGCTACCTCGAGGCGATTGACGCCTTTCGCCGCGCGCTTGCCCTGAGCCGTGCCGAAGGGGCAACCGCGGCGCCGCACGTCGCCGTGCCCTCCGCAACCGGCCTCGTCACCTCGCTGCTCCGGGTGGGCGAATTCCGCGACGCCTTTGCCGAGGCCGAGACTGCGGTTCGTGACCATCCGCGTTCGGCGGAGGTGCGCTCGATCTACGGTGACACGCTGTGGGCGCTGGGGCGCTTCGAGGAATCTGAAAACGCCCAGCGCGATGCGCTCGCGATCGATCCGGACCTCGCGCGGGGGCGCCACGGGCTGGCCCGCGTGCTCGCGGCGCGCAGCCGGCTCGATGAAGCGATCACGTCCGCCCAGGCGGCCCTGCGCGCGTTTCCCACCGAGGGGGAGTATCAGTACACGCTCGGCGCAATCTACCAGCGCATGAACCAGTTCGAGGCGGCCGCCGCCGCCTTCGAGAACTACGTCAACCTGCTGCCGAACCGCGACAAGAGCGAAAAGGCGGCGTGGGCGCGCGCGCAGGTCCGCTTCCTGCGCTCGTTCGACGACCGTCATCCCCTGGAGGTCGTGTCCGACAGCGGGATCCACGTCGTCCCGTTCCGCCTCGTGCGCGACAAGGTGGTCGTCAAGGCGCGCGTGAACGGCGGCGACTATCGGGACTTCGTGCTCGACACGGGCGCAGAGATGACGATCGTCTCGCAGCAGTTCGCGAGCCGCGCGGGCGTGAAGGCGGTGACCTACGTGAAGAGCGCCGGCGTTGGGGAAGCCGGATGGCGCGGGCTCCAGGTCGGCAGCATCGACCGCCTGCAGATCGGCACGATGACGATCACCAACGTTCCATGCCTGATCAAGAACCCGCCGCTCCAGGGCATGCCGACGCGCGAGGCAGAGGCGTTCTCGCCGCTCGTGCTTGGCATGTCGATGACGATCGACTACCGCCTGCGCCTGCTGACGTTCGGTGCATCCCTGCCGCGGCGGTCCGACGCGCTGGATCTGCCGCTGTGGCTGCACCGGCTCGCCATGGTGCAGGGGCTCGTCAACAACTCGCACCGCGCGAACTTCGTCGTCGACACGGGTGGCGAGGTGATTTCGATCAGCCAGTCCACGGCCGGCTTGCTCCCGCCGCCCGGAGGGCGCCGCATTGCGTTGAAGGTGTACGGGACGTCGGGCTGGGATCCCGACGCGTTCCTGATGCCAAACGTCGATCTGGCGTTTCAACGCCTGCTCATGCCGAAGACCGCCGTCGTCGTGCTGAACCTCGAGGCGCCAAGCGCCCTGCTCGGGTTCCAGCTTGGCGGAATCGTCGGTCACCAGTTCCTGAGCCGATACACCGTCACGATCGATCTGGAGCGCAGCACGCTGTCATTGAGCAACTAGATTCCCGGAGGACCGATGGCTACACGCGCGCGCCGGATCCTGCTCGTCGTGGCGTCCATCGTCATTGTGCTCGTCGTTGCGGCCCCCGCGGCGCTGTGGCTCCTGTTCGACGAGCAGGACCTGCGGGCCCGCGCCTCCCAGTACATCAGGCAGCAGACCGGTCGCGAGCTGACGTTGCGCGGGCCCATCCGCCTCTCGTTCTTTCCCTGGCTGGGCGCGGAACTCAGAGACGTGAGCGTCGCGCAGCCTGCCGCAGCCGGCGGCGGCCCATTCGCGCGCTTCGCCGAGGTGGGCCTGAGGGTGAGGCTGCTGCCGCTCATCCGCGGCGCGATCGAAGTCGGCGGCGTGCGGGGCGCCGGCGGCCGCATCTCGCTCGCCGGGTACCAGCTGCGCGACCTCGCGGTCTCGACCGGCGCCTTCGGCGGCGGAGAGGCGACGGACGTCTCGCTCAGATTCACGCTGGTCCCTGACGACGCCCCGGGTGTGCCGGTGGCGCTGGACGGCCGGATGGTGTTCCATGTCGCCGAGCAGCGGCTCGACCTGTCCGACCTCAAGGGGACCGCGGGCGGCATGTCGTTCGCGGGACGCGTCCGCGCGCAGCGCGTGCTGGACGCTCCCGTGTTCGACGGGCAGCTCGAGACCGGCACGTTCAACCTGCGCGCCCTGCTGTCGCAGCTCGGCATCGCGTACGCGCCCGCCGACGCGAAGGCCATGACGGCCGTCTCGCTGGCCGCTGGCGTCGCCTCGTCGCCCGCCCGCACCGAGCTGCGCGACCTCGTGGCGTCGCTCGACGGCAGCACGCTGAAGGGAGCGGCCACGATGATCGCCGGCGCGACGCCGTCGTGGGACGCGGCCCTCGCGGTGGACTCGCTGGACGTCGATCGCTACCTGCCGGCGGCGGTCGCGGCATCGGCGGTCTCGTCCCCGGCTGATCCGTACGCGTCACTGCGTGAGCTGGTCGCCCGCGTCGAGCTGTCCGCGCAGCGCCTGCGCGCCTTCGGGCTGCAGTTCTCCGGCGTCAGCGCGGTCGCGACGGCCCGCGACGGCGTGATCTCCGTTGCGCCCATTCGCGGCGCGTTGTACGGCGGCCGGGGCGAGCTGGCGGCGCGCGTGGACGTGCGCGGGAAGGAGGCCGCGACCTACCATCTCGACGGAACCTTCACGAACGTCAGCGTGCAGCCGCTGCTGGCCGACGCGCGGTCGATCAGCGCGCTCTCGGGGACCGGCGATCTCTCGCTCAGCCTGGAGGCCGAGGCCGCCGATCCGTCGCGCCTCATGGACGCGCTCGGCGGGCAGGTGAGCATGTCCGTGCGCGATGGGCGAATCGAGGGGGCCGATCTGCTCAAGTTCCTGGCGCAGGCGCGGGCCATGGCCGATACGCTTCGCGGCAAGCCGGCGGCGGTGCAGCCGGATCCCGCCGATCGGACGAAGTTCACGCGGCTGACGGGCAGCACGACGATCGTCCGCGGCGTGGCCCGGAGCCGCGATCTGAAGCTCGAGGCTCCCGACTTGGCGGCCACCGGCGAGGGGACAATCGACCTCGTGCGGGAGCGGATCGATTACCTCCTGCGCGCCCGCAGCGATCAGGCGGGCAACGTCGCCGTGCCGATCGCGATCGAAGGGCCGTTCGACGCGCCGGCGTACCGCATCCAGGCCGGCGCCGCGGTGCGCGACGCGGCGAAACAAGAGCTGAAGAAGCAGCTCGAGAAGCGCGGCCTGAAAGGGCTCCTGAAGATTCCTTGACCGCGGAACACGCAGAATACGTTGAACAGTCAAGTGGTGTCTGCGGGTTCCGCGCCTTCCGCGGTGATTTCTAGGAAGGCACGTTCTCCCGGAACCGCGCGCGCGCCTTCAGGCGCTCCGCGCGGCGCACCGCGGCCTCCGCCGCTTTCTGCTGCTCCTCGGCGGTCTCGAGGACGAGGGGCGGGATGCGGACGCGCCCGCCCTGTCGATCCGTCGCCACGAAGGTCAGGTGCGCGCGGCTCGTCAGCCGGCGCACGCCGGTCAGCGTTTCTTCCGAGAAAACTTCCACTTCCACTTCAAGTGAGGTGTCCCACGCGGCGGTCACGCGCGCACGCAGGATGATGAGGTCCCCCACCTTGATCGGGTGCAGAAACTGCAGGCCGTCAACGGCGGCGGTGACGAGCAGCGTCCGCGTGTGGCGATGACACGCGATCGCGCCGGCGATGTCGATCAGGTGCATGACGGTGCCGCCGAGGATGAACCCCAGCGGGTTCGCGTCGTTCGGCAGGACGACCTGCACCATTTCGGTGGCGGATTCGGACGGTCGCTTCGGCGTGAGATCCATCAGTTGTTGGAGCAGTGCTTTCGGTCGATGAAGGCCCGCAGGCGGAGTCGGAGCTCCCCCGGCAGGTCCTCCTCCTGGAGCGACCGGAGCAGTGACACGGTGGACTCGTAGGTGCGGAGCTGCCGCAGGCACACTTCGCAGTCTGCGAGGTGGCGCTCGAGACGGGCCTGCACGTCAGCCGGCAGGCGACGCTCCAGATAATCGGCGAGGAGGGAGATGACTCTCGAACAGGGTTTCATGTCGTAGCCGGTGGCCAGTGGCCAGTGTTGGTCGTGGTGGCCGACCACCGACCAATGGCCACGACAGCAACTCCTTAGAAGTCGTACCCAATCCACACGTCAAACCGCGCCTTGCGGAACCAGCCGCTGCCCCCGCGCAGCCCGTAGAGCGCGTCTTCCCAGTCCTTGTTGAACAGCGTGCGCCACGACCAGTCGAAGTGGATGGGGAAGCCGAGGGCGAACGTCTCGAGGCCGATGCCGTACGAGGCGCGGGCGTCTTTCAGCCGGAACCCGGAGATCAGCCTGGGCTCGCCGGGCACCGTGACGAACGCGTTGCGCAGGGGATCGAAGACCACGTCGGCGACCGTCTCCACGACCTCGCGCTCGGTCGACCACAGCTTCAGCGGCTGCCCCCTGAGGCCCGCCGCCCCCACGTTGAAGAAGAACACGCCCCGGATGCCTCCCATGACGCCCAGCGGCGTCAGCATCGCCTCGATCAGCGGGAAGCGCAGCTCGGCGTTGGCGAACATCGCCTTGTGCCCGAGGAACTCGAGGTACTCGTACCCGCGCATCTCCGAGTTGCCGCCGAAGTACAGGAAATCGGGGAAGTCCCCCCAGCTGTTGAACCCCCGCGCGCGCAGCGCCAGGACGCCGGTCGTGCCGATCCGCATGTAGTAACGGGCGTCCGCTTCGATCGTCTGGCGCGAGAGGAAGTCGCCCACCTTCGGAGAAAACTCGTAGCCGATGCGGACCGTGTTGCCGGCCAGCGGCCCGAACTCGCGGAAGACGGTCGTCTCCTGCGTGAAGGTGACGCCGAGCGGCATCATCGTGCCGTTGCGGAAAATCGGCGTGCCGTAGACGGCTTCCTCGTACTGCCGCGCGAACTCCTCGACGGCGGGGTCGTCGTACTCCTCCTTGAACTGGAAGAGGCCGCCCGACAGCTCGACGCGCGCGTAGCGGTTCATCGGGTAGATCGCGAAGGCCGAGCCGCCGCGCGCCGTGCGCGTGGCGATCGCGAAGTCGCGGTCGATGAAGGCGTAGGTCGGGTCGTAGACGAGCCCTGGCAGATAGCCGTAGAAGAACTGCGTCTGCGAGAACCCCTGCAGCGCGTACTGGAGGCGCCGCGCGAGGTTGACGTAGGAGAACGACAGCGTGCGGTACTGCGCCACGGACGCGGCAAACAGGTTGAACTGCTGATCGCCGAGCACGTCGGTGAAGGTGACCGCCGAACCGCCGAACACGTCCCCGCCGCTCGTCACCCCGACGTTGACCGGCGGCCGTCCCTCGAGGAACAGCTTCTCGAACGTGCCCTTCTTCCGCTTGTTCGCCGCGACGAGCGTGTGGGTGAGCGGCGCCTGGAAGTCGATGATCGGGCCCGGCGCGCCGAAGTCGGACGAGGCGGTCTTGTGGATCGGCTCCCGCCGCGCGAGCGTGTGGATGCCGTACTCGCCCTTGTAGTAGGTCACGAAGGCGATGCGCGGTGCCGCCTGGTCGCGCAGGACGGCCGGGCTGACGTTGCACCCGAGCGTGTCGGTCCACTGCCGCAGCTCGCCCGTCTTCAGGTTGAGCGTCCACAGGTTGTAGATGTTGCCGTTGCGCGCCACGTCGGGATCGATGGGCTGGTTCGGATCCGTCGCGGTGGACGGGAACACGATCGTCTCTGCGTCGATGAACTTCGCGCCGCCATCGTCGTGCGTGCCGAACGTGATCTGCGTCTTCTGGCCGCTCGCGACGTCGAGCCGGAACAGCTTGTCGTTGCCGCTCACGCGCGCGATGTACACGATCGACTTGCCGTCGGGTGCGAAGGTGGGGCCGTAGTCGCCGAACGCGTCGTTGGTGAGATTGGTGATCGCGCCGGTCTCGAGATCGATGGTGAAGATGTCGGCCACCGCGCCGCGCAGCCCCGAGAAGGCGACCGTGCGCCCATCGGGGCTGATCGCCGGCGACTCCGGGTTGTCAACCGTCTTCAGCTCGTATCGCTTCTCGATCTTCCGCGTGAGCACGTTCTGCAGGATGAGCGATTTCTCCTTTTCGGTGCGGACGAAGTACGCGAGCCGGTCGCCCGTCGGCCCCCACGACATCCACGACACCGTGTTGTTGCGCAGCCCGCCGGGCGTCGTGATGTACTCGAACCCGCGGTCCTTGTTGAAGCCGCTCGTCAGGTTGCGGATGACCTGCCCGTCCTTCGACGAGATCAGGATGAGATCCAGTTCCTGGTCCTTCCGGTTGCCGGCGGCCGCGGCGATGATGTCGCCCGAGGGAGAGGGCTCGATCGACACGACGACCGTGTAGCGGGTCTTGTCAGGGCGCGGCGCGAGGTCCTTGCCGTAGTCGACCGGGCGCTCCTTGTCGCGGAAGGCCCTGAAACGGTCTTTCAGGTACTTGTCGAACTGGTCGTCGAACTCGTCCGGCTTCAGGCGGAACGCCTCCTCGTACGCGTTCTCGCCGCCGCCGATCACGCTCTTGCGCAGCGCGAAGAGGAACTGGCGCAGCCCCTCCTTGCCCCACTTCGATTCGATGAACTCGAAGGCGGCGTGGCCCAGCGAGTACGGAAGGCGGCCGCTCAGGGGCCGCGTCTCGAATTCGCTCATCTTCGGGACGATGTCGGCAATCGCGGCGTCGCGGACCTGCATCAGGTCCAACGGATGCCAGAACCCGGCCTCGTAATTGGCGAGGCCTTCATCCACCCAGAGCGGGAGGCCGCGCCGGACGAGCGAGCGCGGGATGATGTCGAACTCGAAGACGTGGGTCAGTTCGTGCGTGATGAGCCGGTACAGCTGGTCGGGCGGCTCGTCGATCGGCAGCACCATGCGATCCCGCTGCGGCTCCGCGAAGGCGAGCACCCCTTCGGGCAGCTCCTCGCCGATCACGTTCTGCTGCTGGAACTCGCTCGACGTCTTGTACAGGACCAGGGGAACCTTGAAGGCAAGATCGTGTTTGAGGTCGGCGCTGACCTGCTGGTAGGCGCTCTCGGCGTAGCCGGCCACGCGCTCGAGGTGCGGCTCGAGGTCGGGATAGTAGTAAATCTCGAAATGGTCAGTGGTGTAGATGTGCCACTCGAACTTGTCATACTTGACGCGGTTCTTGCCGTAGTAGGGCACGAACGACGTCTGCGCGCGGAGTTCCGCCGCGCCCGCGGTGAGCAGGAGAAGAGCCAGCCCGGCAGCGCCGTAAACACGGCCGGCGCCGCGGCAGGTCCGCTTACGCATGGGGCACCTCTGGTAACGCTGCGGCGGGCAGGCAGGCACTCCCGCCGCCAAACCGGCGTTGGACTCGATTCCTCGCCACGCCGGATGTTACTGTAGCTCAGACGGCCGTCGCAACGGCCTGGATCCCGGCTCCGGGAATAAAGATCGGGCGTCCCGGGTTATATCTTGGAGGCGTCCGCGCATGCAGGTTCACCATGCCGCTCTTCCGGCCACGGGCCGAACGCGGGCCGGATGGCCGCGACGCCTTCGAAGCTGACGCGCTCTCGCACCTCGACAGCCTCTATGGTGCGGCGCTGCGGCTCGCGCGCGACGCCGACCAAGCGCAGGACCTGGTGCAGGAGACATACTTGAAGGCGTTTCGCGCCGCGCACCGCTTCCAGGCGGGCACGAACCTCAAGGCGTGGCTGTTTACGATCCTCCACAACACGTGGCGGAACACGCTCCGCGACCGCGGCAGGAATCCGGTGGACGTGGACAGCGAGGCCGTCGAGCGCGCAGTCGATGCGGGACCTCGCAGCCACTCGCCGGAGCAGGTGCTGCTCCGGCAGTCTCTTGGCAGGGGGCTGCGCGAAGCGCTCGACGCGTTGCCGCCGGCGTTTCGCCAGGCCGTCTGGCTGCGCGACGTCGAGGAGTTCTCCTACGGCGACATCGCCCGCATGCTCGATGTTCCGATCGGCACGGTGATGTCGCGGATCTCACGGGGACGCCGGCTCCTCCACGCGCGTCTCACCACGGGAGTGGAGCCGGGTTAGGGCGGGCGGCCGGGACGGGCCGGATGAGCCAGATGAGCGAGATGAAACTGACGAAGGTGCCGGCGCATGCGATGTAAAGAGCTCGAACCCCTCGCCGTGCCGTTCGTGGACGGTGAGCTTGCCGACGCGGATGGAGCCGACGTGCGCGCCCACCTCGCTGCGTGCCCGCCGTGCCGAACCCGCATCGACGCCGAACGCGCCGCGCGGGAGGCGGTCTGCGCGGCGCGCGAAGGCATGCGCGAGGGGGCGCCGCCCGCGCTGCGCGCGCGCTGCGCCCGGCTGTGTCGCGGGCGGCACTCCCGCCGCTGGATTTCGCTCACGCTGGCGGCCGCCGCCAGCCTCCTGGCCGCCCTGATTTGGTTCGGCGGGACCGACGCGGGCACGCCGGTGCTGGCCGCGCAGCTCACGCTCGACCACGTGAAGTGCTCGAAGATGAACGGCGCGCGCGTCAGCGGGTCCCCCGTGCAGCTGGCCGCGTACTGGCGCGAGCGTTACGGGTGGCCGATTCGCGTTCCCGCCGCGATGAACGACCGCGTGAGCCTCGCCGGGGTGCGGCGCTGCGACAGCAGCGAGGGCGGCACGGCGCACATCATGTACAGGATCGACGGACGCCCGCTCTCGCTTTTCATCGCGCGCGACGGAGGGCGGACTCCGCGCATCTTCGATGTATTCGGCCATGAAGCGATCGTCTGGTCGTCGGACGACCGCACGTACGTGCTCGTCGGGCGCGAACCGCGGCAGGAGATGGAAGCCCTCGCCGCCATCATCAGGAAGGATCTGCCGCTGCAATGAAGACGCCGACTCGTACACGCTGGCTGCTTGCCGCCGCCCTCGCGGTGCTCCTCGGGTTCGCCGCCATCCCGCTCGGGGCGCGGTTGTTCGATCGCACGGAGCCGGACGGCGCGGCGGCGCTGCCGGCGGGTGCCGCCCCGTCCTTCTGCGACGCGAAGCGAAAGGCGGCGCCGCTGGCGTTTACCGTGAAGGACATGCACGGGCGCGACGTTCGGATGTCGGATTACAAGGGCAAGGTGATCCTGCTCAATTTCTGGGCGACGTGGTGCGGGCCGTGCAAGCACGAGATTCCTGGCTTCGTCGAGATGTACGACGCGTACAAGGACAAGGGCTTCGTCGTCCTTGGCATTTCGACCGATGACACCCCGGAGCAGCTGAAGAATTTCGCGCAGCAGATGAAGATGAACTATCCGGTGCTGGTCGGCAGCGATCGCAGCGACATCACCGATGCCGCGTACGGGCCGATGTGGGGCATCCCGGTGTCCTTCCTGATCGCGAAGGACGGGACCATCTGCCGCAGGTATATGGGGTTGGTCACCAAGGAGCAGCTCGAGCGCGAGTTGAAGGCGCTCCTCGCCATCTGAGATCTGCTATGATCGACGCGTGGGGAACATGAAGGGGTTCACGCACGCGCGGTTGTTCTGCGGGTGCCGCGTTGCGTTCCGCGAAGGCGTCGAGGGGCGGGCGGTCACCGTCGTGCTCGAGGCGAAGTCCCCGTCGTGTCCGCTGACGCACCACGTGCGCGACCTGCCGCTTTACGACTACCGCGAAGCCCAGCGCCCCGCGACGCGGGCCCTGCCGCGCGAAGAGATCGATTACGAAGAAGAAGGCTAGTAGGGGTCAGATCCCGAATTCGAAGGTCTTTCTCGGACTGACCCTTTTGGACCAGATTGCAGAATGCGCCATCAGCGTCCGTGCTGGCGCTGGTTGAAACTGCGATTCGTTGTTGCCCGCCGCTGAAGAAACCCTGAAAAGTCCCAAGAAAACGCCCCGAGTCGGGTCGGCCCGCGTTGTGAACGCCGATCGGTCATGGCGCGTCCCCTCCGTATCGATGCTGCAGGTCTGACCTATCACGTCATGTCGAGAGGCAATCGCAAGATGGCCATCGTGCGCGACGACGAGGACCGGAGGTGCTTTCTCCAGGTGTTCGGCAAATGTGTGGCGACGCACGGGCTGGTATGTCATGGCTACTGTCTGATGGACACGCACTACCACGCGGTTGTCACCACCACGCATCCAAATCTCTCGCGCGCCATGCACGACCTGAACGGTACGTATGCCACGTTGTGGAACCGCCGCCACAGCATGCAGGGACACCTCTTTCAGGGACGCTTTACCGCGAAGATCGTGCAGGAGGATGGATACCTCCTCACCGTGTGCCGGTACGTGGCGCTGAATCCCGTGAGGGCGCACATGGTCGCGAAACCGGAAGACTGGCCGTGGAGCAGCTACCGCGCGACGGCCGGTTTCGACGAGCGGCCGTCGTTTCTTTGGCCGGATCTGGTCCTGGGGCAATTCGGCGCCCTCGACGGGGAGGCGGCGGCGCGCTACCGGCGCTACGTCGAAGACGGTCTGAGACAGGGGGCCGAGTCCGTCAAGTGGCGCGGCCCGATTATCGGCGACCGCGCGTTCGTCGCGCGCTTCACGGACTTGTTGCGTCGCGCCCCGCTCGACGTTGCGGTTTCGGATCGCCGACAGGGAGCGCCATCCCTGTCAGACCTGTTCTGCGGCGTCGTCCGCCGGCGCGAGCGCGACCGGCAGGCGGCGGTGGCGTATCGGGAGCATCACTATTCCATGCGGCAGATCGCCGAGTTCCTCGACGTGCATCCGTCGACCATCGGAAAGATGCTCAAAAGGGTCAGACCTAGAAAAACGCGCGAATTCGGGATCTGACCCCAACTAGAGGCGGATGCGGAGGTTGGCGATCAGGGGGAGGTGGTCGGACGCCATCAGGGCTTTGCGGGTGCGCGGGAGCTCGACGCCGCTGACCTCCACGTTGCCCTCGTAGTAGATGTGATCGAGATGCAGGATGGGGAAGACACCGGGATACGTCCGGCGACGCTTCAGGTGGGCGTAGATGTCGATGCTCTGAAGCATCGACGTGAGGGTGATCGTCGCCAGGCCGCGCAACCACTCGTTGAAATCACCCAGCACGATCTTCGGGCTCGGCACGCGATGGTCGCGGACGATCGATCCCAGCCGCTCCGCCTGGTACCGGCGCTCGAGCACCGCGGTACCGAGGTGGACGTTGTACAGGTGCACCACGTGCTCGCCGGCCTGCAGGTCCACGCGCTGAACACACCGCGGCTCGCACGTCTTCCACGACAGGTCATGCTGCGTGTGAAACTTGATCGGGAGCCGGCTGAGGATGACATTCCCAAACAGATGCCCGCGCAGGTGACGCGCCGGCGCCATCACCCATCCCATTCCCAGCGCGGCGCCGAGCTCCGCGGCCTGCCCGGCGTCGTGCGGTCCCGCGCCCACCACCTCCTGGAGCGCGATGACGTCCGCGCCGACTTCGGCAAGCACGGCGGCAACCCGATCCGGCCGCACGCGCCGGTCCATGCCGCGGCACCGATGAACGTTGTAGGTGACCACGCGCAGATCGACCGGCGCCCGCGATGCGTGACGTGAAGACGCCTCGACCATCAGCGTCGAGAGACCGCCGGCAGCGGAGCCGCCTGAAGCGCCACCCTCAGGACCTGTCCCTCGCTGATGGTCGCCAGACTGGCGATCGGCACGAGCCGCTCGAGCATTGAAGGATTCATCGCGTCCTGCTCCGCCACGCCGACCGCGGCGGCCACGAGGTACGCCCCCGGAACGAGGTCAACCACACGATAGGCGCCGTCCGAGAGCAGACGGCCGGCGCGCACGAAGCGGAGGGGCACCCGCCGGCGCAAGGCGTCGGCGGGAAACGCGATGACGAGCACGTCGGCCGGCGCGACACCGCGCGGGAGCGTCACCGTCCCGGCCACTCCACCGGCCGTGTCGGTGAGCACGATCCGGGCGCTGCGGAATTGCTGATCGCGATCGATATCGATCGTGCTCTCGGTCACGTCGCGCCCCTGCAGCCGCGCCTCGGCGATCCGCCACGGGAACACCAGGCCCTCGACCATCAGCACGTGAGAGCCCGACATCAGGCCGGCGAGGCGGAACGCGCCGTCGGACCGCACCGTGCCCGTCAGCGTGTCGCCGAACGCCGCCCCGTCGGCGAGCGGCGCGCGCACGCGCAACGTGGACCGCGGGAGCGCGCTCCCGCGCCGCGGCTGGATCTCCACGCGGCCTTCGATCACGGCGCCCGGCGTCAGCGTCATCTCCAGACCGCTCACGTCGCGCCCTTGCACGGCGATCGCGAACGTGGCAAACAGCGGCCTCCCGTCGGCCTCGGCCTCCCCGCGCGCCCGAATCACGTAGCGGCCAGGCGGCACGTTGGTGAACGTGAACGTGCCGTCCGGGCTGATGCGCGCGTCCCCGACGGCCCGGTTGACGACGCCGGTGTCGATCTGCGGGCTCATGATCACCGCCGCGCTGGCCAGCGCCCGCCGGTCGGACGTGAGAAGGCGGCCGGAGACCTGCACGGGTCGCAGGATCTGCAGGCGAAATTCAACGCGCTGCGCGCCGGGCGCCGCCGGTATCGCCGCGCGTACCGGCGTCGCCGACTCCGGAGTGCCCACGCCAGGGTAATAGGTTGGCCCGTAATTGAGCGGCCCGCGGTCGTCTCCCGCGCGAGCGAACGCCGGATCCATCGCGCTCACCAGGTAGCTTCCCGCCGGCAGGCCGAAGAGGCTGAACCGCCCCTCGTCGTCCGAGGTGGCGGTTGCCGCGGCCGCCAGGCTGCGCTGGCCGGATTCGCTCGTGACGCGCAGCGCCTGCACGATGGCGCCGGCAAACGGCGTCCCGTCCTCATCCAAAATCCTTCCGCGAATCGCCGCCGCAGACTCGAGCGCGATGTCCACGTGCTGCAGCTGCTGGCGCTCGGCCACCTCAATCGGCGCGGGGAAGGTGGCGTCGACGAACCCGTTGCGCGAGAAGGCGACCGTGTAAAGCCCGGCTCCCAGCCGATCGATCCGATACCGGCCGGACTCGTCGGTCATCGTCACCCGCGGCGCCGCCGCACCCGGCGACGACAGGACGACGCGGGCGCGGGCGATGGGCGTCGTGCCGCCCGCCGCCGTGACCGTGCCGCTGAGGCTCGCGCTGTCGAGAGGGATACGCTCGGCTGGAGTCGATGGTTGGGTCGCCTGCGCCCACCCGAGCAGCGCGGCAACCACGGCCGGCAACATGAGCGATATCATAGTCCCGATGCTGCGCAGGCTTGCCGCGGCGCTGACAATCGTGGCCGCGATTACGGTCGCCCCGCCGGCATGCCGGCGGGACCGTACGCCGGCCATCGTCGTCGAGGATCGCGTCGTCCGCATTCACAACCAGACCGGCGATCCCTGGTCGGACGTGCGGGTATGGCTGAACGATCACTACCTCGCCGGCACGCCCGTCCTCGAGCCGAACGGGCGCTTCATGGTCCAGCAGCGCGACTTCATCGCCGCGATGGGACAGCACTACGATCCGGCGCGCCAGAGCCCGTACGGCGTGCTGCTGACGGCCAAGAGCGAGGCGGGCGAGGTGAGGCTCGTGTGGGGAAGGCCTTACAGGAAGTAGAAGGGCACAAGGCAGAAGGTAAAAGGTAAAAGGTAAAAGGTAAAAAAGGTCAAACGTGGTGAAGATTCAGTCGGAATTCGACATTGCGTGCCCCTGCTGCAACGCCGCGCTCGTGGTGGACGCGAACCTGCGGCGCGTCGTGCGGCACAGCGATCCGCCGAAGGACGGCCCGCGACCCGAGCTGAGCGAGGCGGCGCGGATTCTGGCGGAGGAAGCGGCGCGCCGCGAGGCGATCTTCCAGCAGTCGGTCGAGGCGGAGAAGGGACGCGGTGACGCGCTGTCCAGGCGGTTCGAGGAAGCGCTCCGGCAGGCGCGCGAAGAACCGGTCTCGAAGCCTCAGCGCGACTTCGACCTGGACTGACGGGGAGAGGCCGCAAACTCGCGCGGCAGCTCCGTCCAGTGCTGCCATCCGTCGTACTCGTAGGCCGGCTTGCGCCCATGGGTTTCGCGATACTCGCGATACCAGCGGCGAAGGCCGTCCTCGCGCCCGCGCGGCGCCGCGATCGCGCGGTGCGGCCAGTCGAGCAGCAGCCGCTCGGCCTTCCACACGTTCCGTTCCGATAACCGCCAGTCGTACGTGCCCAGCTCCCGAAGATCGACCACCGCGTACCCGGTAATGAGCCCGGTGAAATCGACATACGGATCGAAGTAACTCATCGCCAGCGCGCGCGCGTCCGGAAACACGGGGCGCCGGCCGTGCAAGCCCGGGTCTCGCGACCGCGCCACCGATCCCCAACCGGTGCGCGCGCGGTAGACGAACAGCACGTGGTCGAGCTCGTCGATCGACTCGAAGCTGAGGACGAGCGGTGGGTAGCCGTGCTGTTCGAGAATCACCGCGGCGGACAGCGCCGCTTCGAGGCAGTGCGCCGTTCCATGCGCGACCACGCCGCGGAAACTGCGCAGCGTCGCGCGCCCGGGCGGCGGCTCCCTGTTGTAGGGGAGTGCGTTGAGCCAGCGCTGCACGTCACGCGGCGTCTGCAGGCGCGAAATGATCCGCCGTTCGGCCGGGCGGAAGGCGGAGCGCGGCGGAGCCTGGACCGTCCCCTTCACGGCCGTCCGGGATACACGCTCTTCACGCGCTCGAGCGTCTCGTCCGCGGTCCAGCCGTTGCCGCTGAAGATCGCCGCGATTCGCCCATCGGGTGCAATCACCGCGGTGCGCAGGTTGTGCGTGATGTCGCGCTCGTCCGAGGGGCTGCGGATGATGCTCACGCCAAACTGCGCCGCGAAGCGTTCCAGGGCGTCGAGATCGCCGGTGAAGAAACGCCACATGTGCGGGTCGGCGCCGATCGCCGCCGCGTGCGCCTTCAGCACGCCGGGCGTGTCGTACTTCGGGTCGAAACTGACCGCCAACAAGCGGGCGCGCTCGCCCATGCCTTCTTTCTGCAGCGATTTCTGCAGCGCGAGGAAGTTGCGCTCCATGCGGGGGCAGAAATCCGGCAGCGGGCAGCGCGTGTAGATGAAGGTCAGCACCGCCACCGAGCCGCGCCACTCCGACAGGCGACGGGGCCGCCCGTCCTGATCGACGA
This sequence comes from Acidobacteriota bacterium, assembly GCA_016184105.1. Lineage (NCBI taxonomy): Bacteria > Pseudomonadati > Acidobacteriota > Acidobacteriota bacterium. The sequence goes on along the minus strand of JACPDI010000017.1, from coordinate 36,205 downwards.
GCGCGGCATCCGGAACGGAGTCCCCCTCCTGGAGGACGGGGGTCGTCGCGTGCCGCTCGACGGCGCGGTCCACTGGCGCGCGGCCCGTCACCGTGATGTCCTTGAGCTTCGACGAGAAGTCCTGCACGACGAGCGTCGCCGTCACCAGCTCGCCGACCGACCGCCGGTCGATCTCCGCCGGATCGGCGACGTCGAAGGACATGATCATCCCGGGCATCAGGCCCTTGATGTCTTCGTGCTTGACCGTGAGCTGGCGGGTGTCGCGGTTGATGCCGACGATCTGGCCCGTGAGCCGGTATTCTTTCGCGGGCTCCTGCTGCCGGCACGCCGCGGCGATGGTGAGGATGAGCGCGAGCGCGATGAAACGGGTGAAGCGAATCACCCGCCTATTCTAGTGTGAGACCACCCACCCATCCCGCAGCTGGATCACGCGGCCGCCGTAGCCCGCATTCGTCTCCGAGTGCGTCACCTGGATGATCGTCGTCCCCTCGTCGTTGAGCTTCTTGAACAGCTCCATGATCTCGCGGCCCTGGCTGGAGTGCAGGTTGCCGGTGGGTTCGTCGGCGAGGATCACCTTCGGGCTCGAGATCACGGCCCGCGCAACCGCGACGAGTTGCTGCTGCCCGCCCGACAACTGGCTCGGATACAGGTCCTTCTTCCCGACGATGGCGAAGCGGTCCAGCACGTCGCAGACGACACTCTCGCGCTCGGCCCTTTTCACGTCGCGATAGGAGAGCGGGATCTCGAGGTTCTCGTAGACGGTCAGGTGATCGAGCAGGTGATAGCTCTGGAACACGAAGCCGATGTGCTGCTTGTGCGCCTGCGCGCGCTCCTTGGCGCCGAGCCGGTGCACCGGCTGGCCGAGGAAGTAGTACTCACCGGTCCACGCGCTGTCGTGCATGCCCAGGATGTGCAGCAGCGTGGACTTGCCGGCGCCCGACGGCCCCATGATCGACACGAACTCGCCGTCTTTCACCTCGATCGAAACGCGCCGGAGCACGAACGTCCGGCTCGTGCCGTGCGCGTACGATTTCTCCAGGTTGCGGACTGAAATCAGCGTGCCGGCTGCCGGCGCTTCCGTTTCGACGGCGGCTTCCTGCGCCTTGCTCTTGAACAGTGCCATGGTTCCCCGGATTTAGACGGCGGGCGGCCGCGACCGGTTCATTCTATCCGGGTCGCCGTTCACCGGGGAGGCGCCGCCGTTCGCCGAAAACGCCGCGCCCGGGGCGGGCGCCTTTCGTATCCTGCCACCAGGGAAGGACGAACGCCATGCGCCCCTCGCTGCTCACCCTGCTCGGCCTGATCGGGATCGTCGCGCTGCTTGCGGCGGGGTCCCTGGTCTGGCTGGTGCTCAGCCAGCCGGTGGCGGTCGCCGATGCCGTGTCGAGCGGGCAGTACGAGCCGCTGCTGGCCGTGCTGGCCGACCGGGTCGGCGATCTGTTCCGCGCGCTCGCACGGCTGCTGTGAGGCGCCCTGGATGCCGAAAGAGGAAGCTGTGACCGAACACGTCATCGAACGACCGGAGCGCGGATTCGACGCGCCGAAGCTGATTACCGGCGTGTTGCTCCTGACCTTCGGCCTGGCGTTCCTGTTCGATCGCCTCTCCTGGGTGGACGCGACCGAGCTGTTCCGCCTCTGGCCGTTGTGGCTGATCGCGTTCGGCGCCGCGCGCGTGGCCTTCCCCCGCCGCGGGCGGGGGCGCCTCGCGGGCTTCTGGCCGATCCTGATCGGCGGCATCTTCCTGCTCGACACGCAGGGCGTCATGGGGCTGGACGACTCCTGGCCGCTCTTCATCGTGGGCGCCGGGCTGCTGATGGTGGCGCGCGCATTCGGCATCGGCGCCTGCGAGCGGTGCGCGCGAGGATCCCGATGACGAACGGCCGCCCCGCCTCGTCGCGCGTGCTGGCGCCCCAGCTGGTCATCGGGCTGCTGCTGCTGGCGGCCGGCGTTGTCCTGCTGCTGGACAACTTCGGGGTGCTGCACGCCTACCGCGTGCTCCGGCTGTGGCCCGTCGGGCTGATTTTCATCGGGCTCGCGATGGTCGCGCAGGCGCAGCGCGCCGCGGGCCGCGTCGGCGGACTGTTCTGGGTGTTCATCGGCACGTGGCTGCTGCTCGGGAACCTTGGCGTCCTGCGCCTCGAGATCTGGGATCTCTGGCCCGTTCCCATGGTGATCGCCGGGGCGTATCTGATCTGGCAGGCGGTGCACGGTCCGGACAAGCCCGCCGATCGCGAGCAGGAGTCCACCTTCTCGGCGCTTGCCGTGATGGGGGGGGTGGGGCGCAAGATCAACTCGCCGGATTTCCGGGGCGGAGAAGCGACGGCGCTGCTGGGCGGCGTGAAGATCGACCTGCAGGACGCGGGCATCACGGCGCCGGAAGCGGTGGTCGACGTGTTCGCGTTCTGGGGCGGCATCGAGATGACGGTCCCGGAAGGGTGGACCGTGGTCAACCGCGTGGTCCCCGTGCTGGGCGGGGCCGACGATCGGACGCGGCCGTCGGCGGATCTTGCCGCGAAGCGCCTGGTGATCCGCGGGATCTGCATCATGGGCGGGGTCGAGATCAAGAGTGCGTAACCCGCGCTGAGGCTTGCGTGGTCCATCCGATTTTCGCCGAGCGCGATCGCCTGCGCCTGTACCTGCTCGCTTGGATTCCCATTGCCATCCTGCTGGCGGTGCTGCTCGCGGCCGGCGGACGGCTCGGGTGGATCGAAAGCGCGCTCATCGCGTTCCCGCTGGCGCTGTTCTACGCGTTCGTGACGCTCTCGGCGTGGTATGTCTCGCGCTCGCTCCCGCAGACCGCGTCCGGCCTGTCGCGCCTGCTCGGCGCGCACGCCGCGGCGGCCACCGTCTCGAGCGCGCTGTGGGTGGCGTTCGGCATCGCCCTCTCGCGCGCCCTCGAGACCGCCGTGCCCTCATTCGCCGGCGTCGAGGTCCGGATTCGCGACCAGCGGGTGCTGCTCTTTGCGGTCGGCGTGCTCCTGTACCTGCTCGGCAGCGCGGTGCACTACGCGCTGCTCGCCGCCGACGCGTCGCGGCTCGCGGAGCGGCGGGCGCTCGAGCTGCAGGTGCACGCGCGCGAGGCCGAGCTGCGCGCGCTGCGCGCCCAGATCGACCCGCACTTCCTCTTCAACAGCCTGCACTCGATCAGCGCGCTGACCGGCAGCGATCCGGCCGGCGCGCGGCGGATGGCGCTGCTCCTCGGCGACTTCCTGCGCGACAGCCTGCGCGTCGGCGGGCGCGACCGGATCCCGCTGGCCGAGGAGCTGCGCCTCCTGCGGCAGTTCCTCGACATCGAGCACGTGCGCTTCGGCGATCGCCTGCGCGTGACCTGGACGGTCTCCGACGACACGCACGGCTGCGAGCTGCCGCCGCTGCTCCTGCAGCCCCTGGTCGAGAACGCGGTCAGGCACGGCATCGCGCACCTGCTCGACGGAGGCGACGTGCGCATCCGCGCGGAGCGGCGCGGCGGCCGCCTGTACGTCGGGATCGAAAACCCGTGCGATCCGGATCGACCGATGCGCCGCGGCGCCGGGGTTGGACTCGAGAACGTCCGCCGCCGGCTCCAGACGGCGTTTGGCGCCGAGGCCGCCGCGCAGTCGTCGGAGCGCGACGGCGTGTTCAAGGTGGACCTGGTCATGCCATGCAGCAGTTGAAGGCCGTCATCGTCGACGACGAGGCGCCGGCGCGGATGGTGTTGAGGGAGTACCTCGCGGCGCACGGCGACATTACGATCGCCGCCGAGTGCGCCAACGGCTTCGAGGCGGTCAAGGCGGTCGCCGAGCACCGGCCGGACCTGCTGTTTCTCGACGTGCAGATGCCGAAGCTGGACGGCTTCGAGGTGCTCGACCTCCTGGCAGGCGCGCTCGACCGCACGGCGGTCATTTTCGCCACGGCGTACGACGAGTTCGCGCTCCGCGCCTTCGAGGTGCACGCCGTGGACTACCTCCTCAAGCCGTATGGCGCGGAGCGGCTCGGCGACGCGCTCGCGCGGGCGCGCGCGCGGCTCGGGCGTGAAGGGCCCGCCGCGCCGCCACGGCAGCTCGCGGACGAGGCCCGGCACGCGCGCGCGCTCGAGCGGATCCTCGTCCGCGACGGCGCGCAGGTGCACGTCATCCCGATCGAGCAGATCGATTACGTGGAAGCGCAGGACGATTACGTCGCGTTTCACGCCGCAGGGAGAACCCACCTCAAGGAGCAGACGCTCGCCGAGCTGGAGCAGGCGCTGGATGCGACGCGGTTCGTGCGCATTCATCGTTCCTACATCGTGAACGTCGAACGGATCGCCCGCGTGGAGCTGTACGCGAAGGACAGCCGCGTGGCGATCCTGCGCGACGGCTCGCGCCTGCCGGTCAGCCGCGCGGGATACCAGCGGCTCAACGCACTGCTCTGAACTGGGTTCAAGGTGCCGGGTTCGGGGTGCCGGGTGCGGTGCAGGGTGCGGTGGATCCTGCGGGGCGGACCTTTCAGGTCCGCCCGCGCGAGCCTGAAGGCTCGCGCCGCATCTGGACCCCGCACCGTACCTGGCACCCGGAACCGCACCTGGAATCCAGAACCGAACCCGGAACCCAGAACCCGATTGACAACGAATTAACCGTTTGGTTAATACTATTAACCTGATGGTTAATCGCACCCCGCCGGAGGGCTCGCGCGGCCGCCTCCTCGCCGCGGCGGCGAAGGAGTTCGCGGCCCGCGGCTACGACGGCACCAGCGTCGACCGCATCGCCCGCGCCGCACGCCTGAACAAGGCGATGATCTACTACCACTTCACGAGCAAAGTCGGGCTCTACCGCGCCATCGTGGAGGGCGTCTTCGAGCACGTGCGCGCGTCGGTCCAGGTAGTGGCCGCCTCCACGTGCACGCCGGAAGACAAGATCCGGCAGTTCGTCGACGCCATCGCGCGCGCCGCGAGCGAGCGGCCGCACTTCCCGCCCATCTGGCTGCGGGAGTTCGCCGGCGGCGCGCGCCATCTCGACGTCGCCACGCTCAGGGTCGCGGGCGACGTCGTCAGGTTGCTGGCGGNNNAAGGGGAGCGCGCCGGCCGCTTCCGCCACGCGAACCCCGTCATGGTGCAGATCGGCATCATCGCGCCTATCCTCCTCTTCCTGGTGAGCGACGGCGCGCGCGCGCGCCTGAGCCGGGCGAATGCCCCCGGCGCCGCCGACCTCACGCTGGAGGACATCGTGGCGCACGTCACGGAATCAGCCCTTGGCAGCCTTCGGAGCGGAATATGAACAGAGTCGCGATCCGAATCCTCACGGGATCCCTCGCCCTGCCGGTCGCCGCGTGCGGAAACGGCGGTGACGACGGCCGGATCCGCGCGACCGGGTACGTCGAAGCCACGGAGGTCCGCGTGGCGGCGGAGGTTGGCGGCACGCTCGTCGACGTCGCGGTCGAGGAAGGGGCGCGCGTGGCGGCCGGCGCGCTGCTCGCGCGGATAGACAAGACCGACCTGGCGCTCGCGCGCGAGCGCGCGATGGCCGAACGGGCCGCGGCCGACGCGCAGTTGCGCCTCTTACAGGCCGGCGCCCGCCCGGAGGAACTGCGGCAGGGGCAGGCGCAGGTCGAGGCGGCGGAGGCCGAGGGAAGCGTCGCGCGCGCGGAGCTTGACGCGGCGCGCGCCGACCTCGCGAGGTTCGAGTCGCTGCTGGCGGCCAATGCCGGCTCGCGCAAGCAGCGCGACGACGCGGCGACGCGCCGCGACCAGGCGATCGCGCGCGTGCGCGCCGCCGACGAGCGCACCCGCGCCGCCCGCGAAGCGCTCGCCCGTCTGCGCGCCGGCGCGCGGCGCCAGGAGCTGGATGCCGCCCGCGCCCGTGTCGCCGGAACCGATGCGCAGGTCGCCTCCCTCGAGGAGAACCTGAAGGACACGGCGATCGTGTCCCCCGTCGGCGGCATCGTCACCACGCGCCTCGTCGATCCGGGAGAGACGGTTCCGCCCGGCGCTCCCGTCGTCGTCATCACCGATCTCGATCATGCGTGGGCGAACGTGTACGTCGAGGAGCCGCACGTGCCCCTCATTCCGCTCGGCGCCGCGGCCACGGTCATCACCGACGCCGGGCAGCGGATGGACGGCACGGTGACGTTCGTGTCGCCTCGCGCCGAGTTCACGCCGCGCAACGTGCAGACGGCCAACGACCGGGCGAAGCTCGTCTACCGCCTCAAGGTGGCGGTCGACAACCGCCGGGGCATCCTCAAGCCCGGAATGCCCGTTGAAGCGGAATTCGCACCGGCGGGGAAGTGAGGCGGCGTGCCCGACAGCGCCATCACGCTGCGCCGCGTGTCGAAACGCTACGGCGCCACGGCTGCCCTCGACGCGACCACGCTCGACGTGCGGCGCGGGGAACTGTTCGGCCTGATCGGCCCTGACGGCGCCGGCAAGACGACGACGATCCGCGTGATGTGCGGGCTGCTGCGCGCCGACAGCGGGGAGGTGCGTGTCGCCGGGCGCGACCCGGTGCGGGACCACCGCGCGGTGTCGGAGCGCGTGGGGTACCTGTCGCAGCGCTTCAGCCTTTACGGCGACCTGTCAATCGACGAGAACATCGCCTTCTTTGCGGAGATTCACGGCGTGTCCGGCTATCGCCCGCGGCGCGAGCGGCTGCTGGAGATGACGCGCCTGTCGGCGTTCCGCGCGCGGCGCGCGGACCGGCTCTCGGGCGGCATGAAGCAGAAGCTCGCGCTGGCGTGCACGCTCGTCCACCAGCCCGAGATCATCCTGCTCGACGAACCGACGACCGGCGTCGATCCGGTGTCGCGCCGGGAGTTCTGGAAGCTGCTCTCGGAATTCCTCGCCGAAGGGCTCACGATCGTGATGGCCACCCCGTATCTCGACGAGGCGGAGCGCTGCGCCCGCGTGGCGTTGTTGCACGAGGGGCGGACCCTCGCGATCGATCAGCCGGCCCACCTGCAGCGGGCGTTCACCGGCGATCTGTACGAGGTGGTGGCGACGCCGCATCACGACGCATACGAGGCGCTCGCGGGGCTGCCGGGACTCACCGACCGCCAGACCTTCGGCGATCGCGTGCACGTACGGACCACGGGCGGCGCCGCGCGAGTGGAGGACGCGGTCCGCTCGGCGCTCGCGCGGGCCGGTGTCGAGGTCGTTGCCATCCGCCCCATCGTGCCATCGCTCGAAGACGTGTTCATCGATCGCGTTCGTGCCGCGGGCCCAGTCGGGCGCGGCCGGGAGGACCAGCCGTGAGGACCATCGCGTGGGCCGTAGTCATTGCCTGTGTCGTCGCGGGGGGGCCGGCGTGGGCCCAGACGACGCCGCTCTCGATCGATGAGGCGGTCGCGCGGGCGCTCAAGGAAAGCCACCGGGCCGCCGAACTGCGCGCCCGGCGGGAAGGGGCCGAGGCGGCTGCCGAGGGGCGCGCTGCCGCGCGCCGGCCGCAGCTGTCCGCGCAGGGCGGGTACACCCGCACGAACCACGTGGACGAATTCGGCGTGCCGCAGCCCAACGGCCTGACGCGGATCATCTATCCCGACATTCCGGACAACTATCGCACGCGGCTGGATCTCGCGTGGCCGCTGTACACCGGCGGTCGTGCCGAATCGCTCGCGCGCGCGGCGCGGGCCGACGCCGGCGCGGCCGCGCAGGACGTCGCCTCGCTCGAGGCCGACCTGGGCCTCGAGGTCACGCGCGCCTATTGGAACGCGGTCACCGCCGCGCACACCGCGCACGTCGTCGAGCAGGCGCTCGCGCGCACCGACTCGCATCTCAAGGATCTGCGCGAACGGCTCGAGGCGGGTTTCATCCCGCCAAACGACGTGCTCAGCGCGGAGGCGCAGCGGTCGCGTCACGAGGTCCAGGTGATCGAGGCGCGAAACGCCTCGGAGGTGGCGCTCGCGGAGCTTCGCCGGCTGACCGGGCTCGAACCGGGCCTGCGCCTCGACCTGACGACGCCGCTCGACGCAGTGCGACCGCCCGATCCTGAGGACCTCGCCGCGCAGGTGGCGCGCGCGAAGGGCGCACGACCCGACCGCGCGGCCCTGGTCCGGCGGCTCGACGGCGCGGCGGCGCGCGTGAGCGCGGCCGGCGCGTCGCGCCGGCCTTCGGTCGCGGTGAACGCGGGTGTCGACTACGCGCGCCCCAACACGCGGATCTTTCCGCGGCGATCCGCGTGGGAGGACTCGTGGGATGTGTCGGTCAACGCGGCCTGGTCGCTCTGGGATGGCGGCCGCCGCGCCGCGGAGGTTGGCGAGACAACGGCCGCCGAGCGCGCGCTGAGGGCGCGCCTGGCGGAGTTCGACAGCCTCGTGGAGCTGGACGTGCGGCAGCGCCGCCTCGACCTCGAGGCGGGCCGTGCGGCGGCGACGGCCGCGGCCGACGGCGTGCGCAGCGCCGCCGAGGCCCGGCGCGTGGTCGGCGAGCGGTTCACGGCGGGGGTCGCCACCAGCACGGACGTGCTCGACGCGCAGGTGGCCCTGCTCCAGGCCGAGCTCGATCGCGCGCGTGCGCTCGCCGCCGTGCGCATCGCCGAGGCGCGGCTCGCGCGGACGCTGGGGCAATGACCAACGCCATCGAAGTGCGGGACCTGTCGCGACGGTTCGGCGAGTTCGTCGCCGTCGATCGCGTGAGCTTCGACGTGCGGGAGGGGGAGATCTTCGGCTTCCTGGGCAGCAACGGCGCCGGCAAGTCGACGACCATCCGCATGCTGATCGGCCTGCTGCACCCGTCCTCGGGGACCGCCCGCGTGGGGGGCGTCGACGTCGCTCGCGATCCGGAAGGGGTCAAGCGCCGCATCGGGTACATGTCGCAGCGCTTTTCGCTGTACGAGCGGCTCACCGTCGACCAGAACATCCGTTTCTTCGCCGGACTCTATGGGCTGTCCGGGGAGCGTCTCGCCGAGCGGCGCGCGTTCGTGCTCGAGATGGCGGGCCTGAAAGGACGCGAGCAGATGCGATCGCGCGAGCTGTCGGGCGGCTGGCGCCAGCGGCTCGCGCCCGGCTGCGCGATCCTGCACGAGCCGCCAATCCTGTTTCTCGACGAGCCGACCGGCGGCGTGGACCCGATCTCGCGCCGCGAGTTCTGGGCGCTGATCGATCACCTCTCGCGGCGCGGTGTCACGGTCCTCGTGACCACGCACTACCTGGACGAGGCGGAGCGCTGCCAGCGCGTCGCTCTGATGCACCGGGGCCGCATCGCCGCGATCGGTTCGATCCAGGACGTGAAGCAGGTCTTTCGCGCGCGCGCGATCGTGGAGATCCGCAGCGACGACCCGGTCGCCGTCATGCGGCGGCTCGACGAGATGCCCGAGGTGGAGAAGACCAGCCTGTTCGGGACCGCGGTGCACGCCATGCTGGCCCGTGAGGCGGCCGGCCGCCTGTCGCTCGCGGCGCGCCTGCGCGCGGAAGGCCTGGCCGTCACGTCCGAAGCGCAGGTCGAGCCGTCGCTCGAGGACGTCTTCCTGGACGTGGTGGAGCGCAGCGAGCGGGAGGCGGAGGCGGGGCGATGAAGAAGCTGCTCGCCGTGGCTCGCAAGGAGCTGCGCCAGACCCTGCGCGACCGGCGCACGCTGGCGATCCTGCTGCTCTTTCCCGCCTTCGTCCTCGTGCTGTTCGGGTACGCGCTGAACTTCGACATTCGCCACATCGAGCTCGCCGTCGACGATCGCGATGGGACGGCGGAAAGCCGCGAGCTGGTGTCCGCCTTCGTCAACTCGGGGTACTTCGATTTTGTCGCGTCCATCCACACCCCGGCGGCGCTCCAGCGGCTCATGGACACCAACGAGGCGCGCGCCGTGCTGGTCATTCCCGAAGGGCTGTCGCGACGCGTGAGGTCTGGTGAGAGCGCAGAAGTCCAGGTGCTCATCAACGGCGACAACGCCAACACGGCCACCACCGTGCTTGGCTACGCGAACACGATCCTTCGCACCGTATCCTCCGGTTACCAGCTCGCCGTGGTGGAGCCTCCGATTGGCGTCGAGCCCCGCATCTGGTACAACCCCGAGCTTCGCAGCAGCCTGTTCCTCGTTCCGGGCCTGATTGCCTACATCGCGATGCTGACCGCCATGGTGGCGACGGCGCTGTCGATCGTCCGCGAGAAGGAGTTCGGCACGATGGAGCAGGTGCGGATGGCGCCGATCTCCACCGCCCAGTTCGTCATCGGCAAGACGATGCCGTTTCTCGCGATCTCGCTGGTCTCCTCGGTGCTCATCGTCCTGGTGTCCGCCGTGCTGTTTGGGCTGCCGATCCGCGGGTCGTGGTGGCTGTTGCTGCTCACGCTGTCGCTCTTCCTGACCGGCGCGCTCGGAACCGGGCTGCTCGTCTCGACGATCGCCGACACCCAGGAGGTCGCGTTCCAGGCCGCGCTCCTGCTCGCGTTCCTCCCGACGTTTCTGCTCTCCGGGTTCATCTTCCCGATCTCGAACATGCCGGCCGCCATCCAGGTGATCACCTACGCCATCCCGGCACGCTACTTCCTGGTCGCGCTTCGGGGCATCGTGCTCAAGGGGGTCGACATGCCGGTGATCGCGCCGCAGCTCCTCGCGCTCGCCGCGTACACGTTCGCCGTGCTCGCGCTCGCATCCGTGCGCCTCAAGCGGGAGATGGCCTGACATGTGGCAGATCTTCCGCAAGGAACTGCTCGAACTGCGGCAGAACCCCAAGGTCCTGCGGATTGTGCTCGTCGCCCCGATCATCCAGCTGATCGTCCTCGGGTACGCGGCGAACATGGACGTGAAGAACGTGCCGGTCGTGATCGCCGACGGCAGCCGGACGGCGGAGAGCCGCCGGCTCATCGCCCGCTTCGAGGGCTCTCCGTACTTTACGATTGTGGACGTCGTGACCACGGTCAACGAGATCGATTCGTACATCGAGCGCGGCACCGCCTGGATGGCGCTCGCGATTCCGTACGACTACGCCGAGCGGATCGGGCGCGGCGATCGGACGGCCGCGCTCCAGCTTGTGGCGGACGGCAGCGACGCGAACTCCACCACGCTGGCGCTGTCCTACGCCGCGAACCTCGTCGGCGCGCACACGGAAGAACTGCTGACGGAGCGGGCGGGCAGCGCGCCGCTTCGCCGCCGCGACGGCAGCCTCGACGCCCGGATCCGCGTCTGGTTCAACCCCCAGCTCCTCAGCCGCCACTTCATGTTGCCCGCGATCTCGGCGCTGCTGCTCCTGGTGATCACCTCGAACCTGTCGTCGATGGCGATCGTGCGCGAGCGCGAGGTCGGCACGTACGAACAGCTCAGCGTCACGCCGCTCACGCGGTGGGGGCTGATCGGCGGGAAGCTCCTCCCCTACGGGATGATTGGCATGATCGACGTGTTGTTGGTCGTGGCGGTGACCGTCTTCTGGTTCGACGTGCCGATCCGGGGAAGCGTTTTGCTGCTGTTCGCGATGTGCGCCGTGTACCTGCTCTCGACGCTGAGCCTCGGGCTGCTCGTCTCGACGGTCTCGCACACGCAGCAGCAGGCGATGATGACGGCGACCTTCTTCTTCCTGATGCCGATGATCTACCTGTCGGGATTCATCTTCCCGAGCGAAAACATGCCGCGCGCCATCCAGTGGCTGACCTACCTCATCCCGCTGCGGTACTTCATCGTGATCGTGCGCGGCATCTTCCTGAAGGGCATTGGTCTCGAGGTGCTCTGGCCGCAGGCGCTGGCGCTCTTCGCGTGGGGGGTGACGGCTCTTGCGATCGCGGCAAGCCGCGCCCGCAAGAGCCTGGATTAGCTACCGTCGCTTGAATTCTCGGGGTCAGATCCCGAAGGCAGCGGCTACACTGCGACGGCATGGCGTTCTGGATCGGGACCTCAGGGTACAACTACCCGGAATGGCGGGGGAGCTTCTATCCCGAGAAGTTTCCGGCGGCGAAGATGCTCCCCTACTACGCCGAACGCTTCAACTCCGTCGAAATCAACTACACGTTCTATCGGATGCCCACCGCGAAACAGCTGGAGCGGTGGGCGGCGGCGACGCCCGAAACATTCGTCTTCACGCTGAAAGCGCCCCGGCGCATCACCCACGATGCGAAGCTGCAGCACTGCGAAGACACCGTCGCGGCATTCTGCGCCACCGCCCGGACCCTGGGAACGCGGCTTGGCATGCTGTTGTTCCAGCTGCCACCCGGATTTCGCCGCAACGTGGCGGTGCTCGAGCAGTTCCTGGCCTGCCTGCCCGACGGCACGCGCGCGGCATTCGAGTTCCGCCACGCGTCGTGGCACGACGAAGAGGTCTATGCGGCCCTCAGGCGCCGGAACATGGCGCTGTGCACTGCCGACAGCGAGAGGATGAGCACGCCGCTGGAAGTCACCGCCGACTATGGCTACTTCCGGCTGCGCGACGAGGGTTACCAGCCGGCGGACATCACCCGCTGGGCGGCGACGATTGACAGGCTGTCAGCCTCGTGGAAGGACGTCTTCGTCTACTTCAAGCACGAAGGGCAGGGCATTGGTCCCGCGTTGGCGACGATGCTGCGCGAAGCGCTGTCGCGAACGCGATGACGCGGCGTTCCGCCCAGTAGGCATCCCCGTCGACACCGTCGCACACGAACGCGCAGTGGCCGCCGTGGTCGCTCAGTTCCACGGTGATGTGCGGGTTCGCCGTGACCCGTTCATCGAGGAACGTTCCGCAGGGCACGAACGGATCGTCCTTGGCGCTGATGATCAGCGCCGGCACCGTGATCCGGTCGATGACGCGGAGCGCGCTGGCCCGGTCGTAGTAGTCCGCAGCGCTGCTGAAACCGAAATGCGGCGCCGTGAACACCTCGTCGAAGTCGCGGACGCTTCGCACGCCCGGCAGGCGCTCCATCGGGAAGCAACCCGGCCACGCCTTGTCCTTCCGCCGCATGCGCGACCGCAGGTTGCGGACGAAGTTCCACTGGTAGAGCCGGTTGGACGGACGCTCCAGCGCGCGAACGCACTCGGCCAGATCGATGACGGGTGACACGGCCGCCACGCCGAGCAGCTCGCGCGGCGCCGCGGCGCCGTACTCGCCCGCCAGCTTCAGCGCGAGATTGCCGCCGAGGGAGTAGCCCGCGACCGCGACGGACGGCAGGCCGTCGAGCGTGCGCAGTTCGTCGATGACCGTGCGCGGATCCGCCGTGAGGGCCGAGCTGTAGAGGCCGGCGGAGAGGTGCTCGGTGCCCCCGCAATTCCGCTGGTTGAGCAGGATGACGTTGAAGCCTGCCGCGAATCCTTTGTCCGCGAGCCCGCGCATGTAGTGCGCCGTGCTGGAGCCTTCGAGCCCGTGGAGGCACAGCAGCGTCGTGGACTCGCGCGGCTTGGCCTGCCAGTAGCAGTGAGCCAGCACCCGCGCGTCGGACGCAACGTCGAAGTATCGCGGCACCGGAGCGGGAAGCCTCGGAAAGCGGCGCGGCTTGGCCCACGCGTAGACCGTCATCAGGTGGCCGCTTCTCAGGCGGCGGTGCGGGACGAAGGACATGTGTTCAGTGTACCCACAGGCTGCCCGCTCACCGCAGCCGATATATGTTGAACCGTGCGTTGCGGTACGCGAGCGGCAGCGGCAGCGGGACCTCGGTGATCAGGAAGTCGAGATCATACCGCCGCGCCAGATCCAGGACGCGAGGGGCGGAGAGATCATCGAAATCGGAGACAAGCGGCAGGCGCTCCTGCACGCGCATGGCGATGCCGCGGTCGTACATCGCGATCGCCGGGTCCTTGCTGCGCTCGAGGAACACGTCGCGCCGGCCGCTCACGCGAACGCCACTGCCGTACAAATACGCGTGATCGGGGTGCGCGAGCCAGTGGGAACCGCGTTCGGTCGACCGCGCCCAGCGCATGGCGTCCTCCCACGGCGTGTCGGGTGGCGAGAGGACCGCGAGCGATCGCTCCGGGAACCGCACCGTCATCAGATACACGCCGCGCGCCGCGGAGCCCAGGACCACGACGACGGCCACGATCGCGGGAGCGAGCGTCCGGTGCCGGCCGCGCGCGTCGCCGAGGAGCCAGATCACGCTGAGCGTGGCGAACAGGTCGAGGATCCAGAACACACGCGACGGCTGCATCTGGATGGCGAGCGCGCTCCGCACGAGCATCGGGGGGAGGAGCACCATGAAAATGACCACCAGCGCCGCGGCGCCTCCGAGCAGGGCGCGCTCGCGCGGGCGCAGCTCGCCCGCGCGCCGGCGGACGCAGGCCGCCGCAGCCACCACCGCCACGTACGCGGCGGGCACGAGCCACCCGGAAAGCGGCCAGCGATCGGGAAACAGGTAGTCCTTCTCTGCAATCACTGACAGCCACGCCGCGTCCATCGGCGCCAACCTGCCGGCGAGCGGACCCCGCGCGATGGCGTAACCCAGCATGCCGGTCGCGAGCGTGCCGCACGCGAGCAACGGCAGGCGGTCGCGCCGTTCGCTGATCAGCCCCGCCACGCCGAGACAGACGAGGAACCAGAAGGCGGTGGTGGTGTGGACGGCGGCGGCGAGGAGACCGATGACGAGCGCCGGCCAGATGCCGCGCCGCAGGAACACGGCAACCGCGAGCACGCCGAGTCCAAAGGCAAAGATGCGCGGATGGAAGTAGCCCTCCAGCGTGTTCACGCCGGCGCGCGCCACCGCGTGCCGGAGCGTGAGCGCGGCGGCAAGCGCGGCGACCGACCAGCCGGATCGGAACACGGCACGGCCGAGCGCCACGGCCGCGACAAACAGCAGGAGCAGCGACGCGACGTGCAGCGCGTACACGATTGCCGGGGTCTCGATGCCGGCGATCGCGCCGCCGCGCATCGCAAGACCCATCACGTCGTCGGCAAGCGTCAGTCGCGACTGCACGTCGAGGAGCGCGCCGTCGCGGGGGAACGAAGCCAGGCCCGCGCGCTGAAGCCCGGCGGGCAGATAGAAGGCGAGATCGGACACGCCGTACCGGTAACCCGCGGCGTTGGCGATCGCGAGCACGCAGAAAAGCGGCGCGCCCGCGATCCACAGCAGGACGGCTGATGCCCGGCTAACCCTCATCCGCCGAGGGGCCGTAGATCGCCGGCAGCGCCACGTTGCGCAGGCGGAGGTACACGCTCAGCTGACCGCGATGGTGAATGGAGTGATTCATCAGGAAGCCGCGCAGCGCCGCGATACGCGGCAGCGTGAAGACAATTCGGCCCCCCTTCTTGAACGTCCAGGCCGCCAGGTATTCGCCGTCCGACATGGCCGCGAGCCGGCTCCGGGCCGCGGCGACGTTGCGGTCGAACATCTCGAGCAGCCCCACGCGGTTCGCGGGAACCTTCGGCCTCGCCTCGGGCGGGATGGAGTCCATGTCGAGCTCGGTCTGCTGCGTGATCTGTTCGGCCCACGTCGGGAGGTTCGACAAATGCGTCGCCAGGCCCCCGAGGCTCATGGATTTGTCGTGCGGCTTCCACGCCAGGTCCGCTTCAGGGACGCGCTCGAGCAGCCGGCGCGTGACGGCCATTTCATGATCGAATTCAGGCAGCAGCGCATCTGTGATTGCCACGTTCGTCATCTCCAGCGGCCGATTGTCACGCCACGGCCGCCTGGCGCGCCGCGTCAGCGGCCGAAGTTCACCCGCGGCAGCCGCTTCGCCTCCGGCGGTGCCTGGAAGTAGGGATATTCCTCGAAGCCGAACATCTTCGCCGTCACGTTGGACGGAAACTGCCGGCGCAGCGTGTTGTACTCCTGCACGCGCTCGTTGTAGCGCATGCGCTCCACGGCAATCCGGTTTTCCGTGCCGGCGAGTTCGTCCATCAGCCGCGTAAATTGCGCGTCCGCCTTGAGCTGCGGGTAGTTCTCGACAATCGCGAGCAGCCGGGCGAGCGCCGACGTCTGCTGGTTGGCCGCCTCGATCTTCTGCTCGGGCGTCGCGGCTCCCGCGAGACGAGCGCGCGAGTCGGCCACCGCCTGGAACACGTCCTTCTCGTGCGCCGCGTATCCCTTCACGGTTTCGACCAGGTTCGGGACCAGGTCGTTGCGCCGCTGCAGCTGGTTCTCCACCTGGCTCCACTGCGCTTTGATCGCCTCTTCCTGGGACGTGAAGCGGTTGTACGAACAGCCCGACAGCGCCAGCGCCATCAGGACGACCACGCCGTCCCGTATGACCTTCTGCATACTCTTACCTTCTGCCTTTTCCCTTTTCCCTTTCAAGTATCACGTTACCACCCCCCCGACGCCCCCCCGCCTCCCCTGCGCCCTCCGCCAAATCCCCCGAAGCCGCCTCCGCCGCCGCCGAATCCTCCAAAGCCGCCGCCCCACGAGCCGCCGCCGAACGGACCGACGCCGCTGTTCCACCCGCTCCACGGCCCGCCTCCGAAGTGCCGCCGCCGGGGGCGCCGGCGCAACACGCTGCTCAGGATGAAGAAGAGAATGAGCCCGAAGATGAACAGCCGCGGGATGATCGGGCCGGGCGCCGCCCCCGGCGCGTCGCGCGGCACGTCGTCGAGGTTCACGCCGCGGCGGTCCGCGATGCGGTTGATGATCCTGGTGATCCCAACCAGCATGCCCTGGCCGTACTCGGCGCGCTGGAACGCCGGACGCATGGCGTCGCGCACCTCGCCCGCAAATCCGTCGGTAATGAACTCCTCGAGGCCGTACCCGACCTCGATCCGCATCTGCCGATCGCGGATGGCCGCCACGACGAGGGCGCCGTTGTCCTTCCCCTTCTGGCCGATGCCGGCGCCGTGATTGTCGAACAACTTCACGGCGTACTCGTCGACGCTGGCGTACGGCGCGTAGCGCTCGACGGTGACGACGACGATCGTGTCCCCGGTGGCCCGCTGGAGCGCGCGGATGCGGCGATCGATTTCCGACTCGCTGGCCGGATCGAGGACGCCGGCGAAATCGTTGACCGGTTCGGTGAGGCGGGGAAGGGGGGCCGTCACCGCTTGTCCGCTTCCGCGGACAAGCGGTGACGGTCCCACCAGCAGCACGCACACGGCGAGCGCGGCCAGGTGGCGATCAGATCGCATCGCGATCCACGGCCCGCCAGAGCTGCTCGACAAGGGCGACGTAGCGCGGCACCAGCGGCGGGGCGTCGGCCGCCTGGCCGCCGCGGCCAAACGCAATCACGTCGCGCACGGTCGCGGCATCTGCTTTCAACTCCGATTGTGCGAACGACACGAGTTCCTCGTCGGTGCCGGCGGGCGACAGCCGGAGGCGCGCGACGTTCTGCAATGCCGCGCGGAACGCGGGCACCGACGCGCGGATGAGATCCGCGACCGACGACGGGCGGCCGTGCGTCTCGAGAAAGCCCTCCCGCAGGTGGATGAGATGTCCCTTGATCTGGCGCTCGACCCCGCGCCGCAGATCCGCGCTCGTGACGCTCATGTTCGTGGACGGCCACGATCCGCGCACGACGACGTGCCGGGACAGGATTGAGTGATATTCGACGGGGAAGACGTCGAGCGTGCGCTCGAACTCCTCCTGCGCCAGCAGGAGCGGCGTGGCGAGCCCCCCCTTGTGCCACGCCGCGACCGCCGTCAGCAGCGCGGAGAGATCGTCGCTCCGTACGGTATCCACGAGCGCGAGCGTGTGGACGGCGGAGACATCCGCGGCGGTTCTCATCGCCGGCTCGTACGCGACAACGACCCGCAGGCGGTCTCCAAAGACGCGCGCGAGATCGTCGGCGAGCCGTCCCGCGGCGGCCCGTTCGGTCTCGGTCAGGGAAGCCTCGCTCATGTGACCGATTCTATCGACAACTGACGAGAATCCGGCAGGGCGGCGCCCTCACCGGCGACATAGGCCGAAAATGTCTTTAAATTCCGCCAATTCCCGGCGTGGCATCGCCGTTGCCTCTCGCCCGGGCAGCTAATTCTGGCAGCGGATAACAATGGCCATGCTTATCGTCGAGGAGTGCATCAGCTGCGGCGCCTGCGAGCCGGAGTGCCCGAACACCGCCATCGCGCAGGGCGAGCTGATTTACACCATCGACGCCGAGAAGTGCACCGAATGTGTGGGGGCGCACGACGCGCCGAAGTGCGTCGAGGTCTGTCCGGTCGAAGGCTGCATCGTCACCGATCCGAATCACGCGGAATCGCGCGAAGAGCTGCAGGCCAAGTACGAGCGCCTGCACTAACCAGCCCGGGCGGACCGCCCGGGCATTCCAATCGACACGCGGAGGGCGGACGGTCGCTTGACTGTTCGCCCGTCCACCCTTCACAATCGCGCCCCATGCGCCGCGTCTTGTTGCTGCTCGCCGCGTCCACGGTGACGCTCGGCGCGCAGACTCCTTCCACGTTCGACACCGTCACACAACACATCGATGGCCGCCGCGATCGCTACGCCACCGTCGCGCGCCAGATCTGGGAGTTTGCGGAAGTCGGCTTCCAGGAGACGAAGAGCAGCGCGCTGCTGCAGGGAGTGCTGCGCGCCGCAGGTTTCCGCGTGGAGGCGGGCGTCGCGGATATGCCCACCGCGTTTGTGGCGAGCTGGGGCAGCGGCCGGCCGATCATCGCGTTCATCGGCGAGTTCGATGCGCTGCCCGGGCTCTCGCAGCAGGCGAAAGCGGAGCGCTCGCCGGTCGCCGCCGGCGGTCCCGGGCACGGCTGCGGGCATCATCTGCTGGGAACGGGATCGATGGCCGCCGCCATCGCCGTCAAGGAGTGGCTGCAGGCGACGGGGGGCGCCGGCACCGTGCGCTACTACGGCACGCCGGCGGAGGAGGGGGGCTCCGGCAAGGTCTACATCGTGCGCGCGGGCCTGTTCAAGGATGTCGACGCCGCGCTGGCGTGGCATCCGGCGGACCACACCGGCGTCTCGGCAGGAACGACGCTCGCCAACATCACCGCGAAATTCCGCTTTCACGGCGTGTCGGCGCACGCCGCGGCTGCGCCCGATCGGGGACGGTCCGCGCTCGACGCGGTGGAAGCGATGAACTACATGGTGAACCTGATGCGCGAGCACGTGCCGCAGGAGACGCGGCTGCACTACGTGATCACGCAGGGTGGGCGCGCGCCGAACGTGGTGCCCGATTTCGCCGAGGTGTATCACTACGCGCGCCATCCCGACATGCCCGTGCTCGCCGGCATCTGGGACCGCGTCGTCAAGGCGGCCGAAGGGGCGGCGCTCGGCACCGGCACGCGAATGGAGTACGAGATCATCGGCGCCGTCCACAACGTGCTTTCCAACGAGTATCTGAGTCGCCGACTGCACGAGCACCTCGACCGGGTCGGTGGGGTGCAGTACGACGCCGCCGATCGCTCGTTCGCCGAAGCGCTGCATGCGACGCTCGACTCGCCGCGCCGCGCGCTCGGCTCGGAGCGGTTGGTCGAGCCGCCCGTGGCGGGTGAAGTCAGCTCGGCGTCCACCGACCTCGGCGACGTGAGCTGGAATGTGCCGACCGCGGAGCTGTCGGCGGCGACGTGGGTGCCCGGCACGCCCGCGCACTCGTGGCAGGCGACCGCGTGCGGCGGCACCACGATCGGCACAAAGGGCATGCTGGTCGCGGCCAAGGCGCTGGCGCGGCTCGGCGTCGATCTCCTCTCGAATCCCGACGTCGTCCGGGGCGCGCGGGAATCCTTCGAACGGCAGCGCGGAAAGTACGTGTATGAGCCGATGCTGGGAGATCGGAAGCCGGCGCTGGATTATCGGCGTTGAGCGGGCGCCGCGGAATAGAGCCGAACCACGAAGGCCACCGCGCGCACGAAGCAGGACACGATCAGGATTTCTTCTTCGTGTTCTTCTTCGTGCGCTTCGTGGTCTTTGTGGCAGCGACTCGTCTCGCGGTCTTTGTGGCCGCAACTCGTCTCGCGGCGGGCGGCACCGTCTGCGCGGCCTTCATAGCCGCGGCGCGCTCGATGATCCGCGCGAGCATCTGGCCGGCGCCTCCCCCCTTTGCCGGCCGGTGTGATTCCCACACGTCGGGATTGCCGGCGGCGAGAATGTCCTCGAAGTCGCCGTCGCTCTTCACGCTGCGCGGCGCGAACTCGGCGATGTCCACGTCGCCGGACCAGTCGTCGCGATGCTTGATCAGGAGCCAGCTTGGCTTCGTGCCGTAGCCGGCCCTGCCGCCCCGGCCGCTCGTCTGCACGAGCGCCCACGAGCCTTTCAGCTTGTAGCCGTCGAGCGTGAACTTCAGGTCCCCTTTCTTGAGCGCCGCGTCCACGTCATTCACCTGCGGTGTCCACGTGCCCTGGTCCCAGAGCATCACGATGCCGGCACCGTATCCGGAAGGGATCACCCCCTCGAACGCGCCGTACTCGATCGGGTGGTCCTCCACCTGCATCGCCAGCCGCTTCGTCCCGGGATCGAGGGAGGGCCCTTTGGGCACCGCCCACGACAGCAGCACGCCGGCGTGCTCGAGGCGGAAGTCGTAATGCAAGTGGCTGGCGAGATGCTTCTGCACGCAGAAGAAGCGGCTCCTGGTCTCCGCCGCCGCGCGCCTCGCCCGCAGCGGTTCGCTGCCGGCGGGCTCCGGTGACTGCTTGAAGTCCCGTTTCTCCCGGTATTTCTTGAGCGTCATGCAAACGGTGCGAGCTGTTCAGGCCTCGGTCGCGGCGTCACCAGGCTGACGACGACGAGCGCCAGCACGGACACGACGAGCGCGGGGAAGATGGCGTCGCGCTCGGCCAGGCGCGGCGGCAGCAGCGCCGCCCCTTCGTTCCAGAAGATGGTCACCGCCGTGCCGAGCGCGATCGAGGTCACCGCCGCCGCCGCCGTGACCCGCTTCGAGAAGAAGGTTGCCATGACCACCGGCGTAATCGCCGCCGAGTAAATCGTGTAGGCGTACATCGCCTTGGCCAGGATCGACTCGAGCCCCAGCCCCTGGTACAGCGCCCAGAGTCCGAGCAGCACCACGAGCACGCGGGACACGATGAGCACGTTGGCGTGCGCCGCACCCGGGTTGACGAAGCGCGTGTAGACGTCATTGATCAGGTTCGTCGCCGGCGAGAACAGGTAGTTGTTCGCGGTGGAGATCACCTTGGCGAACACCGCGCCCATCAGCACCGCGCCGATGAGCGACGGCAGCGCGTTCCGCGCGGTATAGGGGATGATCTCGCGCGGGTTCAGCTCGCCGGGGGGCACCGTGAGGTACAGCGCCGACCCGAAGACGGCGATCGCGACGATCAGCGTCTCGAGGATGCCGGTGCCGATGAACCAGCCGGCAACGGCGACCTTCGCGTCCCGCTCGGTCTTGGCCGAGAAGAACTTCTGGTACATGCTCTGGTTTCCGAGCATCAGCAGAAACGTGGGAAAGAAGTATTCGAGCGCGCGCGTGAGCGCGGCGCCGGTGCCCTCGAAGACGCCGTTCCGCACGCCGTATTCGCCAAACAGCGTGAAGTGGCTCGCGGGGAGGCTGCCGTGCAGGCCCGCCCAGCCCCCCGCCTTCGCGAGCAGGATCGGAGCGGCCACCAGGCCCACGACCGAGATCAGGAGGCCGATGGCCACATCCATGTACGCCACGCTCGCCATTCCGGCGATCGCGGTAAAGCCGATCACGAACACCGCGATGATGATCGTCCCGGCCACCTTGCTGACATCGGGGAACACCAGGTGCAGGATGTCGCCGCCGGCGCGGAACTGGTAGCTGGTGATGGCGGTGTAGGCAAAGAGGATCGCGATCGTGCCCAACACGCGCGCCGTCGTGTTGTACCGGGTCTCGAGCAGATCCGGGATCGTGAACTGCGCGAACTTCCGCGCACGAGGCGCCACGAAGTAGATGATCAGCAGCGCGAGCCACCCGCCCGCGGGCTGCCACAGCGCGGCGAACCCGTTGCGGAATGCGTTCTCCGCGCCGGCGAAGAGCGATCCGGCGCCGATCCACGACGAGAGCAGCGTGAACACGAGCACGTAGGCCGGCAGCGACCGCCCCGCCACCAGATAGTCGGCCTTCGTGTGGACCTTCCTGACCTGCGCCAGGCTGACGGCCAGCAGCACCACGACGATGATGCCCAGGACGAGGACGTAGAGATTCATGCGGCGGCTATCGTACCTTACTTGCAGGCACCAGGCACCAGGCACCAGGAAGGTTCGTGCCTCCGCCGCGTGCCTTGTGGCTCGTGCCACAATAGCAGGATGCTCGTCCTCCTCATCTCCACCTACGAACTCGGCCGCCAGCCGTTCGGGCTGGCGTCGCCGGCGGCGTGGCTGCGTGAGGCGGGCGTCGATGTGACGTGCGTGGATGTCAGCCGGCAGCGCCTCGAGAACGAACCGATCGCCGCAGCCGGCGCGGTCGGCTTTTACCTGCCGATGCATACCGCCACGCGCCTCGCGTTTCCGCTCATCGAACGCGTTCGGCGAGTGAACCCGGCCGCGCGCGTGTGCGCCTTCGGGCTCTACGCGCCACTCAACGAGGCGGCGCTGCGCGAGGCGGGCGTGACCGCTGTGTTCGGAGGGGAGTTCGAAGCCGCGCTCACGGAGTGGGTGGCGGCGGCGGGTTCGGAATCCGCGGCCGCGGGACCCGCGTCCACAGGCGTCGGCCCGGGGTCCGTCGATCCGGCGTCCACGCCGCGGCTGCGGTTTCGCGTGCCCGATCGCGTGGGGCTGCCCCCGCTGGACCGGTATGCCTCGCTGCAGATGCCCGATGGCACCCGGCGCGTCGCCGGCTACACGGAAGCGAGCCGCGGCTGCAAGCACTTGTGCCGGCATTGCCCGGTGGTCCCCGTGTACGAGGGACGCTTCCGCGTCGTTTCGCCGGAGGTGGTCATCGCGGACGTGCGCAGCCAGGTGGAGCGCGGCGCGCGCCACATCACGTTCGGCGATCCCGATTTCTTCAACGGCATCGGCCACGCGCTCTCCGTCGTCCGCGCGTTCGCGCGCGAGTGTCCCGGCGTCAGCTACGACGTCACCGTCAAGATCGAGCACCTGCTGAAGCACGTCGCCGCGCTGCCCGTGCTGGCCGAGACAGGCTGCGTGCTGGTGACGAGCGCGGCCGAGGCCGTCGACGATCGGACCCTCGAGCGGCTGGCCAAAGGCCACACGCGCGCGGACTTCGAGCGCGCGGTGCAAGCGTGCCGTCGGTCGGGGCTCACCCTGACGCCCACCTTCGTGCCTTTCACTCCGTGGACGACGCTGGAGGGCTATCGCGATCTGCTCGGCGCCATCGCGTCGCTCGACCTGGTGGATCACGTCGCGCCCATCCAGCTTGCCATTCGACTGCTCGTGCCAAACGGATCGCGGCTGCTGGAGCTCGAAGAGGTGCGCGCGGTGATTGGCACGTACGATCCCGCCGGGCTCGTGTATCCGTGGCGCCATCCGGATCCGCGCGTGGACGTGTTGCAGCGCGAGGTGGAACGCCTGGTGGCCGCCGGGCTCAACGCCGATCGACAGGCCGTGTTTGCCGACGTGTGGCGCGCCGCTCACGCGGCGTTGCCGGTGGCCGTGCCGGAGGCGCCGCCGCTGACGGCGCGCGCCGCCGTGCCGTTCCTGACCGAGCCCTGGTACTGTTGAGCGGAGCCGACGCGGGAGCAGGTGGCTCTCGTTTGATCTCCGGCATCATCCGTATGCGCGTCCTGATCCTGTCGACCACGACCGGCTACCAACTTCGAGCGTTCAACGACGCCGCAGAGACGCTCGGAATCGAGCTGGCGTTCGCCACCAATCACTGCGATCGCCTCGAGGACCCGTGGCAGGATCAAGCCGTCCCGGTGAAGTTCCATGAGGAGGACCGCTCGCTGAACGCGATCCTCCGAGCCGCGCGGAAGAAACCGCTCAGCGGCGTGATCGCCGTCGGCGATCGCCCCGTCATCCTGGCTGCGCGCGTCACTGAAGCGCTCGGCCTTCCCGGCAATCCTCCCGATGCCGCGCGTGCCTCGGCCAGCAAGCTTCTCACGCGTGAAGCGCTCGATCGCGCCGGCCTGCCGGTGCCGTGGTTCTTCCAGGTGCCGGTCGGCACCGATCCGCGCGAGGTCCTCGGGCGAATGGAGGCCGAGGGCCGACAGTTTCCCTGCGTGATCAAGCCGATCGCGATGGCGGGCAGCCGCGGCGTCATGCGGGCCGATGGCCCCGTCGCGCTCCTTGCCGCGTTCGAACGCCTGCGCGCGCTGCTCGGGCGGCCCGACGTTCGCGTCCAGCGGGACGCCGCGCTCGGGTTCGCGCTGATCGAGGGATACATTCCGGGCGATGAGTTCGCGCTCGAAGGGGTGGTCGACCGAGGAGAGCTGCAGGCCTTCGCGCTCTTCGACAAACCGGATCCGCTCGAAGGTCCGTTCTTTGAAGAAACCATCTACGTCACGCCGTCCCGGCTCGCGCCGGCGGCCCAGGGGCGCGTGATCCATACCGTGGGCGCGGCGTGCCGCGCCATCGGCCTGCGGCACGGGCCGGTCCACGCGGAAGTGCGCGTCAACGACGATGGCGTCTACGTCCTCGAGGTCGCCGCGCGACCGATCGGCGGACTGTGCGCGCGCACGCTTCGCTTTGTGGATAGGGGTCAGGTCGAGAAAAAAGTGCGAATTCCGGATCTGACCCCACTGGAGGGGGTGTTGCTGCGGCATGCCACCGGCGAGCCCGCGGCAGACTACCAGCGCGAGCCGTCGGCCGCCGGCGTGATGATGACCCCGGTGCCGCGCCGGGGGATGTTCAAGCGCGTGGACGGTCTCGAACAGGCGCGCGCCATCGCCGGCATCGACGACATCGTGATCACCGCCAAGCCCGATCAGATGCTCGTGCCCCTGCCCGAGGGGGCCAGCTACCCTGGGTTCATCTTCGCGAGGGGAGAGACAGCCCGGCAGGTGGAAGCGGCGCTCCGGGAGGCGTACCGGACGCTCAGTTGGGTCGTCGAGCGTCCCGTGGAACTCCTCTGATTATCCCTTCGACTTCTCAGGTACGTACCCGGGCGGCAGGGCAGCCCCTTGCCCGAAGAAAAACTCCTCCATCTGCCCGGCCACCAGCTCCTGCGCCTCCTTCTGCCACGGCATGAGCCGGTACTCGTTGAGGATCATCTTCATTCGCTCTTCCCACATCTTCCAGGCTTCAACCGAGACGTTCTCGTAAATGCGCTGTCCGAGCGCGCCGGGCCACGGAGGCGTGTCAAGGGCGGGCAGTTCTCGCTGCAGTTTTACGCACTTCACGGTGCGTCCGGTCGACATGGTCTCATGCTATCACTGCTGTATGATTCGCCGCCCGAACGTAGCAAAACCTTCCATCCAATAATGTGACTTCGCCTCACCACCCTGGCCGGCACTCAACAAACGCAAGTATTTACGACCTTAGCTCGTCTGTGTCCGGCTCTGCCGTGATGGCACATCCTTTGATAAACCGTATGCCGATGTACGTCTGCGTGGCGGGGTTTTGTGGCCGGTGACCACGAACGAGGCGATGGTGAGGAGCGGGATGTGCCGGAGACGCCCCCGGACGAACCACCACCGGTCCCTGTTGAAGATCCACCCGCGGAGCCTTCCACCTCGCCATACGTGGTGAGGCGGGAGGGAGGCCGTTAACGCGTCAAGTTTTCGGGGGGAGAACACCGTGAATAGTGGCGAGCACAAGGAACGCCGGGGTTTTGCATCGATGACGCCCGAGAAGCAGCGCGAGATCGCTTCGAAGGGCGGACGGGCGGCGCACGCCAAGGGAACCGCGCACGAGTGGACGTCCGAAGAGGCTCGCAACGCGGGCCGCAAGGGCGGGCAGATCAGTCGCGGCGGCCGTGGACGGCTCCACCCGGAAGAAATGCGCGGTCCGGCCGTCGGACGCGTCGCCGGGCCGGCTGGTGCGGAATAGTCTGCGCGGCGCCGAACAACTGAATGCGGACGGAGAAGAAATCGACCGCGGGACCGTGGCGGTCTCGAACGCACGTTCGTGAGGAGATGGTGATGCTGGATCGTGTGACAAAGGGTCTCGCGGCACTGCTGCTGTGCGGTGCCTCGACGGCGTCGGCTCAGACGTCGGCGCAACCAGCGGGAGCCGCGCAGGCGCCCGCGACGACCACGCAGTCAGTGGACCTCCAGAGGCGGCCGGCGACGGCGACGAATCTGGGGGACACGGGGTTGTGGGTTGTCCCGACCGGCGAAGTGCTGCCGGCGCGGAAGTGGTCGGTGAGCCTGTACCGGTCGAATGTCGACTACGAGCAGGGGTTCACCGACGTGTCGGTCTGGCCGGTGACGCTGGGGGTGGGGCTGGGAGCCCGGGCGGAGCTGTTCGCGTCGGTGCGGTCGGTGGTGCGGATCGACCGGGACACGCGGCCGATCTTCTTCGACGTGGGGGCGGATGAAGGGGGCGGGCTGGTCAACGAGTATCCGTTCGTGACGCGGGGGTGGAGCGGGAACCAGTTCGGGGACGTGTGGGTGGGGGGGAAAGTGAACCTGCTGTCCGAGTACCGGGAGGCGCCGGTGGCGCTGGCGGTGCGGGGGGTGGTGAAGCTGCCGACGGGGGATGAAGCCGACGGGGCGGGGACGGGGAAAGCGGACTGGGCGGTCCACGGGATTGTGAGCAAGGAAGTGAACGAACGGGTGGAGCTGGCGGGGTTTGCCGGCGTGGTGGTGCGGGGGGACCCCGACCAGGTGGCGCTGGCAAACGGGCTGCAGTGGGGAGTCGGCGCGGGCTTTCCGACGCGGCGGCGGCTGCGGTTGACGGCGGAACTGCACGGCGAGCTGAATTTCGAGGACACGGTCACGGCCCCCGCCGGGTTGCTGCGGGGGGTGGACGGGTCGGTCTCGCCGGCGGTGTCGGGGCATGACGGGCCGGTGAACGCGGCGCTGGGGCTGACGTGGCAGAGCGCGGGGGGCTTTTTCGCGGGGGCGGGCGTGCAGGCGAACGTCCGGCTCGATGGGCGCGGCGCGGTCGCGGCGTTGGCCGACGAGACCGGGGACTCGCTGGGGTTCCAGCTGCGGGTGGGGTATCACCCGGGGATGCGGGTGTATGTACCGCCGCCCCCCCCGCCGCCCCCGCCGGCGCCGCCGGCCAACCAGCCGCCGTCGGTCAAGGCGCGGTGCGAGCCGTGCACGGTGGAGGTGGGCAAGAGCGCGACGGTGACCGGCGAGGCGCAGGACCCGGACGGCGATGCGCTGACCTACACGTGGGCGGCGCCGGCCGGGACGCTGCAGCAACCGGCGGACCGGCAGACGCGGTGGACGGCGCCGCTGCAGCCGGGGCCGGTGCCGGTGACGATCACGGTCGCTGACGGCAAGGGGGGGACGGCCTCCGACACGGTGACGCTCCAGGTGGTGCGGCCGCCGGTGAAGGAATTCGTGTTCGAGGACGTGCACTTCGACTTCGACCGGTACTCGCTGCGGCCGGCGGCGACGCGGATCCTGGAGGAAGCGGTCCAGGCGCTGCAGGACAACCCGGAGCTGCGGCTCGAGGTGGAAGGGCACACGTGCAACATCGGGACGGCCGAATACAACCTGGCGCTCGGCGAGCGGCGGGCCACCGCGGTGCGGGACTACCTGACGAGCCGCGGCCTGTCCGCCGACCGGCTGCGCACGGTCAGCTACGGCGAGGAGCGGCCCAAGCATGACAACGCGCGCGAGGAAACCCGGCGCCTCAATCGCCGCGCCGCTATGGTCGTCAGGGTGCAGCGCTAGCGCAGGCAGCGGATAAGGGGGACAGTCACACTTCTTGGCTGGGTCGACACCAAGAAGTGTGACTGTCCCCCTTCTTGCCGAGGAGTTCGGATGCGTTTCATCAACATCTACTTGATCGGCTACTTCATCCTCGTAATCGGCGCTGCGCTTGCGCTCTGGCAGGCCGGCATTCTCGCGAGGATTTCCGGCACCTGGATCGCGATCGGCGCCCTGATCGCCGTGGGCTTCGGCATCATGCTCGCCGTATCGGCAGGGAAGCCGGAAATCACGCGGGAGTAGCGGCGTTTCAACCGTTTCGGCCTTGGCACGCGGTGTGAACCCTCTCCTGCCACGATGTGGCGAACCTCAGCCGCCGTGCTGCTCTGCCTTCTGCTCGCCACCCCCGCGCGTGCGCAGAGCCCGCGAATCGAAGTCACCAAGCTCTCCATCGAAGGCGTGAACGCGGTCAAAACAGGCGAGCTGAAGCGCGCGCTCGCCACCGGCGCGAGCTCGTGGCTGCCCTGGGGAAAACAGCGGTACTTCAACCGCACACAGTTCGAGGCCGACCTGAAGCGCGGCCGGGTCTTTTATGCCGATCGCGGGTACCCGGACGCGCAGGTCGTCTCGTTCGACCTCGATCTGAACGAGAAGCAGGATGCAATCGCGATCACCCTGGTGATCCACGAAGGACCGCCGGTCATCGTCCAGGAGATCCATTACAGCGGGTTCGAGGCGTTGCCCGAGGCGCACTTCGACCGCATGAAACGCGACGCTCCCTTGAAGGCGGGACTGCCTCGCGATCGCGCCGCGCTGCAGATGACGCGCGAGCGCGCGCTCGACGAGTTGCGCGATCACGGCTATCCCGATGCCAGCGTTCGCGCCCGCGAAGCGCAAGCCGGCGACGCGCGGAAGGTGGCCGTCACCTTCGAGGCCACGCCGGCCACGCTCGCGCGATTCGGCGAGATCGAGGTCGCCGGCAACACCAGCGTTTCGGACGAGGTCGTACGGCGTCACCTGACATTCCAGCCGGGCCGCATGTTTCGACTGGGCCAGATGCAGGAAAGCCAGCGGCGGCTGTACGGGCTGGAGCTGTTCGAGTTCGTGAACGTCGACGCCGTGGAGCCCGAGGAAGGGGCGGCCGCGCGCGAGCAGGTGCCCGTGCGCGTCACCGTCACGGAGGGGAAGCACCGGAAGCTGAACGTCGGCGTCGGCTACGGGAGCGAGGAGAAGGCGCGCACCGAAGCGAACTGGCGGCACGTGAACTTCTTCGGCGGGGCGCGCACGGCGGGGATCGAGGCGCGCTGGTCGTCGCTCGATCGCGGCGTGCGTCTCAACTTCCAGCAGCCGTACCTGTTTTCGCCGCGCGTCACGCTGTCGGCGTCGGCCGAAGCCTGGTACACGCGCGAGCCCGCGTTCTCGCTCGACACGAGCGGCGGCCGCATCACGGTGCAGCGGCGCTTCTCGATGGGGGGTCCCCGCAGCACCAGCCCCTCGGTGACGACGCTGTCGGGCAGCGTCGTCTACAACCGCGAGAGCTACACCATCGCGAACGAACTGCTCGAGGATCTCACCCGGCGCGACGAGATCATCGCGTTGAAACTCGATCCGCGCACGGGTGCGGGGCGCGGTACGGTCTCCGCGCTGGACGTTGATTACACCCGCAACACGACGGAGAACGTGCTGGATGCCCGGCGCGGCTACATCGCGACCGCGCACTACGAAGAGGCTGGGACGTGGATGGGTGGGGATTACGCCTATCGCGAGGTCACGCTGGAAGGGCGTCATTACTTCGCGGCCTTCGACCGCTTCGTGTGGGCGAACCGGCTGAAGGTCGGCTCGATTGCCGGACCGGGCGACGTGCAGAACCTCGCGCCGTTCTTCAAACGCTATTTCCTCGGTGGGTCCTCGAGCCTGCGCGGATGGGGCCGATTCCAGGTGGGCCCGCTGAGCGGGTCGGGGCTGCCCCTCGGTGGCCATTCGATGCTCGAGGCGTCCTCTGAATTCCGGATACCGGTCTGGGGCCACCTGAGCCTCGTGCTGTTCGGCGAGGCCGGCAACGTCTGGTCCGATCCCTGGGAGATCGACCCGGGAGACTTGCGGTTCGACGTGGGTTCCGGGCTCCGCTACCACACGCCCATCGGCCCGATCCGGTTCGACGTGGGCTACCAGATCAATCCGATCGAGGGACTGCTCGTCAAAGGCAAGCAGCAGCCGCGCCGGTTTCGGCTGCACTTCAGTGTCGGGCAGGCATTCTGACCATGCGGCTCCTGCGCCGAACCGCCCAGGCTATTGCGCTCGTCGCCACGCTGCTCATCGGCGTCGTCGCTGTCGCGCTGATCGTGTCGCAGACGCCATGGTTCAAGGACTGGCTGCGGCGGTACGTGATGCGTGAGTCCGCGCAATATCTGAACGGACAGCTCACGATCGGCCGGCTCGGGGGAAACCTGCTGTTCGGCCTCGACCTCGCGGACGTGGCCGTCGAGGTGTCGGGGGAGCAGGTCGTCGCGGTCAAGGACCTGCAGCTTGATTACAGCGCGTTCGACTTCGTGTCACGTGGGCTCATCCTGGACGACATCCGCATCACCGAGCCGCGCCTGGTACTGCGGCGCGACGAGGGGGGGCGCTGGAATCTCGCGTCGCTCGTCAAGAAGCAGGAGAGGGAGGCGGGCCGTGAAGGCCCCGCCCGTCCGGTGGCAATCGGCTCGATCGGGATTTCAAACGGCCAGCTGACGATCGACGACCGCGCGGCGGGGGACGGGCCCGTCGGCACGGCGGGGCGCGCCGGGTCTCCTGGGGTCAACATCCCGGATCGCATCAGAAAGTTCGACGCGAAGCTGTCGTTCCACTATCAGCCGGTGGAGTTCACGCTGGTGATGGACCACGTCTCGTTTCGCACCGAGTCACCATCGCTCGACG
The DNA here is from genome assembly GCA_016184105.1 of Acidobacteriota bacterium. Classification (NCBI taxonomy): domain Bacteria; kingdom Pseudomonadati; phylum Acidobacteriota; species Acidobacteriota bacterium. Next base: position 5,945 of record JACPDI010000017.1, on the reverse strand, counting down.
TCAACCGGATCCAGGGCACGGTCGCCATAAGAGACGACGACCTGTTCTTCGAGACACTGAAGATCCACACGGCCGAAAGCGCGGTGAATGTGGATGGCGCCGTCGAACAGTACGCGACGAAGCCGGTGCTGAAGATCGAGGCGGCGTCCGAGCGGCTGTCCCTTCCGGAGATCGCGCGCGTCGCGCCGGCGATCGGTGACCGGCGGCTCCATCCCTCGTTCAGCGTCAAGGCGCGCGGGCCGCTCGGTGAGCTGGCTTTGCAGTTGAACGCGCGCTCCGAGGCTGGAACGATTGACGCGGAGGTCACGGTGGATGCCGAGGGGCCGCAGCGGGCGGCGCGCGGCACGGTGCGCACCGGGGGGCTGAACCTCGCGCCGCTGCTCGATGACCCCTCGCAGAAAAGCCACATCACGGGCACCACGCGCCTCGACATCAGCGTGCCCGCGGGGGGCATGGACGCCGCGCGCGGCGCGTTCGCCTTCGCGGGTCCCCGCGTGGCGGTCGCCGGATACGAGGCGAGCGACGTGAACGCGCGGGGACGCATCGACGGTCCGCGCGTCACGATCGACGGGCGCGCCCACGCGTACGGCGGGACGGCGACGGCCGGGGGCGTCATCGTGACGCCGAGCGAGGCGAAAGGACGCGGGCTGCGGTTCTCGCTCGACGGCCGCGCCGCGGGCGTCAACCTGCGAGGACTGCCCGCGCGGCTGAACGCGCCGCGGCTGACTACGGATCTCAATGCGACGTATCACGCCGAGGGGGCGGGCCGGCGGGTGGCGGGCAACGCGCGGCTCGATCGATCCTCAGTGGAGGGAGCGACGATCGAGGGGGGTACGACGGCAAGCGTCGTGGTGCCGGGTCCCGGCCGGATCGAATACGCCGCCCAAGGGGGCGTCAGCGGGCTCGACGTGCAGCGGCTCGGGCGAGGGCTGCGCATCGCCGCCTTGAGCGCCGGCCGGTTCGCCAGCGATATCAACGCGGGGTTCGACGTGAAGGGGAGCGGCACGTCGTTGCAGGCATCGACCCTCGATGCGACGGGCGCGCTGCACGACTCGCGCGTGTTCGGCGGGAACGTGCCGGCGCTCGACTTCGAGGCGCACCTGGCTGGCGGCGCGCTGCGCGCGCGCGCGCAAGGGGAGCTGGCGGGGTTCGACCCCGCCGCGCTGAGCGGCCGGCCGGATCTGAAGGGCACCATCGGCGGACGCGTGAGCGTGGACGCCACGGTGGCGGACATCACACGCCCGATCGCGCCCGATGCGATCGACGGCACGGCGCGGGTGGAATTGGCGAGGAGCGCGATCGCGGGGTTGGACCTCGACGGCGGCATCGTGGACGCCTCGGTGCGCGACGGGGTCGCAGACCTGAAGGACGTCTCGCTGGAGGGACCCGACCTCAGCCTGAACGCGCGGGGGCGCGTCGCGCTGAACGACACGGATTCTTCCGATCTGAAGTATCGGCTGCAGGCTGCACGACTCGAGGAGATCGGCCGCGTCCTGAAGCAGCCGCTGCAGGGGAGCGCGATCGTGGACGGCACGATGACCGGCAACCGGTCGAGCCTCCGCATCGCAGGCACGCTCGACGGGAGCAACCTCGCGCACGGCGACAACGGTGCCCTCGACGTGAACAGCACGTTCGCGGTGACGCTTCCCAACCTCCGCGCAGCCGATGCCGGCGTCGAAGCACAGACCGAAGCGACGTTTGTGAAGATCGGCGGCCTCCAGATCCAGGAGTTCACCGCCAGGACCACCTACGCCGGGAACACGGTCGGCTTCGACGCGACGGTGAACGATCGCGGGCGCCAGCTGCAGGCGAAGGGAGACGCCATCCTGCACCCCGATCATTCGGAAGTGCACCTGCCCGCGTTTGCGTTGCGCACGCAGGGCGTTGAATGGCGCCTCGCGGGCGCCGACGCGGCCATCCGGTACGGCGGCGACCGCGTGTCTTTTCAGAACGTGCGCCTGCAGAACGGGGCACAGATCCTCTCGGTTGACGGCGCCATCGCGACCACGGGGGAGGACAAGACAGGCGACGTGGGGATCAGGGCCGAGAACGTCGACCTCGCGCAGCTGCAGCGACTGTTGCTGACCGACCGGGGGCTGAAGGGGCAGTTCAGCGCTGACGCGCGGCTGACCGGCTCGCTGTCCGCGCCGCGCGTGGACGGGAACATCGCGATTGCGAACGGCGCATTTCGCGGCTTCACATTCGATTCGCTCACCTCCAGGGTGACCTACACGTCAACGGGCATGACGGTCGACGCTCGCCTGCAGCAGAACGCGCAGCAGTGGCTCACAGTGAAAGGGGTCGCGCCGATGAGCCTGTTCCGCGCCGAGCCGACGACGCGCGCCGAACACGTGGCGGCCACCTCAGCCGACCGCGTCGATCTCCGGGTGGAGAGCAGTGTCGTCGACCTCGGCGTCGTGCAGGGTTTCACCGCCCAGGTCACCAACGTGGCAGGCACGATCCAGGCGAACGTTCGCGTGACCGGGTCGGGCCACGACCCACACCCGGCCGGCACGATCGCGATCCGCAACGGGGCGTTCTCGCTGCCGGTGGGCGGCACGTCGTATACCGGGCTCGATACGACGCTGCAGCTCTCAACGGACAAGGTCGTCGTGCCGCGCTTCCAGGTTCTCGACGATCACAAGAACCCGCTCACCGTGGCGGGCGAGCTGGCCGTGCACGCGCGCTCGGTGGGGGCGGTCAACGTCACCGTCGAGTCGGACAACTTCGAGCTGATCGACAACCAGCTCGGCGACCTCGGGGTGGACTCGCGGCTCCGGGTCACGGGCGAGCTGCGCCGCCCGCGCGTCGAGGGGGAGATCGCGGTCGAGAACGGCCGCCTGCAGGTGGACGAGATCCTCGCGATGGTCGCCGACCCGTACGCGACCGAGCTGGCCGAGGAGCCGATTGAGCCGGGGGCCGAGGCCGCCGCGAGCGCGCAAGGAGCGTCGCAGGCGGCGCACCGCGCGCTCGACGAGTCCGGGCGGAACGTCCGGTCGGAGAAGAACGCGGAAGCGGCGGCGGCGAAGGGACGCGCCGCGCCGTCCGGCACGCTGATGGACAACCTCACGCTCGACGTGCAGGTCCGCCTGCCGGACAACCTCGTGCTGCGGGGCACCGATCTTCGCCCCGGCGGCCCGGGCGGCATTGCGCTCGGCGACATGAACCTCACCGTCGGCGGCGGCGTTCGCGCGCGCAAGCAGCCGAATGACACCGTGCGGCTCGTCGGCACGGTGAACACCGTCCGCGGCTTCTACGAGTTCCAGGGGCGGCGTTTCGACGTGGAGCGCGACGGCCGGATCCGCTTCGTCGGCCTCGCCGATCCGAACCCGCTCCTCGATCTGCGGGCGACACGCATTATCGACGGCGTCGAAGCGCGTGTGCACGTCGGCGGCACGGCGCGCGCGCCGGAACTGGAGCTGTCCAGCAATCCTCCGCTGGACGAGGCCGACATCCTGTCGCTGATCGTGTTCAACCAGTCGATCAACGACCTGAACGAGGGAGAGCGGATCTCCCTCGCCCAGCGCGCCGGTGCCGTGGCCGGCGGCTTCGTCGCGGCGCCGCTGGCGCGGTCGATCGGCCGCGCGCTGGACGTCGATTTATTCGAGATCCAGGCCACGGACGAATCCGGGCTGCTCGGCCCGGGCATCACGCTCGGGCAGCAGGTGAGCGAGCACCTGTTCGTGAAGTTCCACCAGCAGTTCGGACCGCAGGACACGAGCGAGTTCATCCTGGAGTACCAGATCGCGGATTTCATGCGCCTGCGCGCGAGCGGATCGCCGGGCGATCCGGCGAAGGCGAACCGCGTTGCGCTGCGCCGCGTCGAGCGGGCAGGGGCGGACCTGATCTTCTTCTTTAGTTACTGATCATTATCAATGGGCAAGCAACACGACATTGACCCTTGCGTCGTTGAAACACGCGCCGCCGCCGAGATCCGTCAGCGTGTCGGGCGCCAGGGCGTTGGCGGTCAGGCCGTTGAGCGTGTGCCGGCGCCAGAGCCCCTTGGGAAGGCAGACCGTGCCGGGCGGGAGATCGGGTGAGATGGCCGCCTTGCACTCGACGCTGGCGCTCGCGTTGAAAACGCGGACCGAATCCCCGTCCGCGATGCCGCGCGCGGCGGCGTCGCCGGGGTTCAGATCGAGCGACGCGGTCGTCGTGCGCAACTCGCCGAGCGTGGAGGAAATGGTCTTCGCGGTGGCCGGCGAGATCAGCGCCAGCGGATACTCGGCGGTCGCCGGATCCGGCTGATAGCGATAGAGGACACCTGCCTCCGCGGCGCTCGTGGGGAACAGGTCGATCTTCCCGTCGGGCGTCGGTGGCAGGACCGATACGAACTGGACAGGCGCGCCGTCGTGCGGCGGCGGCGCGACGCCGTGCTCCATCAGGGACGCGCCAATCTCGCCCGGCATTCGCGACGCGAGCCGCATCAGCGCCTCTGCCTCGCTCTCGAGGTCTTCTCCCTCCGTCCCGACCTCAAGGCGCCTGGCCAGGTCGGCGAACACTTCCGGATTGGGCCGCGCCTCGCCAAACGGTTCGACGATGGGGCGTACGAGCTGGACGCTGTAGGCGCCGTAGCCGCGCGCGACGTCGTAGTGCTCGAGGAACGTCGTTGCGGGCAGCACGATATCGGCATAGTGCGCCGTGTCGGTCATCACCTGGTCGAACACGACCACGAACAGGTCGTCACGCGCGAGCCCCCTGAGCACCCGCGTCTGGTCCGGCATGGTGACCAGGGGGTTGCAGTTATACACGAAGAGGACCTTGACGGGCGGCGCATCGTACTCGGTGAGCGCGCGTCCCAGGTGGTTCATGTTGACCAGTCGCGTGGCAGGCTCGGGCGTGTCTATCCACTGCGCCGCGCGGAGCCCGTATGCCGCGGAGTTGCTCATCGTGTAGCCGCCGCCGCGGACGCCGAATTTGCCCGCCACCGCCGGCAGCGCGAGGATCGCCAGCGCCGCGTTGCCGCCGTTGCGATTGCGCTCGAGCCCCCAGCCGCATCGGATCACCGCGGGCGTCTCGCGCACGTACATGTCGGCGAGCGCTTCCAAAGCGGTTGCCGGGACGCGGCTTTCGGCGGCGGCGCGGTCGAACGTCCACTCCCTGGCGCGCGCCCGAAGGTCGTCGGCCCCCTTCGCGTGCGTCGCGAGGAATGTCGAGTCGGCAAAACCATTTTCAAACAGATGGCGATGGATGGAGAGGGCGATCGGGAGGTCCGTCCCGGGACGAGGCTGCACGTGCACGTCGGCGAGGCGCGCCAGCGGTGTGGAGCGGGGATCGATGACCACGAGCTTCGCGCCGCGCCGCTGCGCCGCGCGGATGTACGGAATGATGTGGATGCCGGAGGCTGACGGGTTCGCGCCCCAGACGATGATCAGGTGTGCGTGTTCGTAATCCTGGTACGCGACGCCGGCCATCTTGCCGTACATCGCGAGCGCCGCCGCCGTTGTCGGCGCGGCGCAGACCGTTCGCGCCAGCCGCGAGGTCCCCAGGCGGCGCCACAACTCCGCGTCGGCGGTGTCCTGCGTCAGCAGGCCGTTCGATCCGCCGTAGGAAAACGGCAGGATGGACTCGCCGCCCCAGCGCGCGCGCGCCTCGCGGATCCGGTCGGCGATGCCGTCGAGCGCCTCGTCCCACGTCAGGCGCGCGAATGTCGCGCTGCCGCGCGGTCCTTTCCGGGCCATCGCGTATTTCAGCCGCTCGGGGTGGTACACGCGATCCGCGAAGCGGCGTACCTTCGCGCAGATGTACCCTTCGGTGACGGGGTTGGCCGTCGCACCGTCGATCTCGACGATCCGGCCTTTTTCAGTCGTGACGTCGAGGCTGCACGAGTCGGGGCAGTCCAGCGGGCAGGCGGTGGCCACCGTCGCGCGCCCCCAGTTCTCCTGGGAAATCTTGCGCGGCATGGGAGGAGTGTACTACGGAGCAAAAGGGGGACAGTCACACTT
>JACPDI010000016.1 GCA_016184105.1 Acidobacteriota bacterium | reverse complement strand
CTCGACCTGAAGTTCATGAACACGATCGTCGCCCTGACGATCGCGGTCACCAAGGCCACGCTGGTCGTGCTGTTTTTCATGCACGTGAAGTACAGCACCCGCCTCACCTGGGTCGTCGCCGCCTCGGGCGTCGTGTGGCTCGCGATCATGGTGTCGCTGACGCTCAGCGACTACCTGTCGCGGGGGTGGGTGAACGCGGCACAGTAGTAGGGTTCTGCACGGCAGGTTCTGCACGAAAGGTTCTGCACGGCAGGTTCAGCACGAAAGGTTCAGCACGAGGGGTTCTGCACGACGGGTCTTGAACCCCTCGTCTTGAACCCTCGTTGGAGCCTGTACAATTCGCCATTAACCGGGCCGTGCCCGCCGTTCGCCGATTCCGCCTGAACGACAGCCGTCGCACGCCCGTATCCTCATTCCGTAAGCCGATGCCCGATCTGAAAACCGAACTTTCCGCACTCAAGATCGATCCCGACCAGCGGGAGCCGGGCGGCCGGGGACCGGCCTGGATGGTTGCCGGCCTGGTGGCCGCGGCGGCCGTGGTCGGGGCCGCGTGGTGGTCCATGTCGGATCGCGCGACGCTCGTCGAAGCGGCGGCGGTCGAAACCCGTACGGGCGGCCCGGCGGCCGGGGCCGTGTTGAACGCTTCGGGTTACGTCACCGCGCGGCGCCGGGCGACCGTCTCCTCGAAGATGACCGGCAAGGTCGTGGAGGTGAACGTCGAGGAAGGCATGCGCGTGCGGCAGGGGCAGGTGCTCGCGCGGCTCGACGACTCGCAGATCCGGGCGGCACTGGCGCTCGCCGAGGCGCAGCTCGACGCCGCGCGCCGCTCGGTGGGCGAGATGGAGGTGCGCTTGAAGGAAGCGCAGCTCACCCTCGGCCGCCGCCAGCAGCTGAACAAAGAAGGGGTCGTGGGGCAGGCAGACGTGGACGCGGCGCAGGCCGAAGCGGATTCCCTGCACGCGCGCATCCTCGCGACTCGGCAGCAGGAGGAAGTCGCGGCGCGGCAGGTGGACGTTCAGAGGACGCTGCTCGACGACACGGTCATCCGCGCGCCCTTCGCGGGCGTTGCCATCTCGAAGGATGCGCAGCCGGGCGAGATGGTCTCGCCCGTATCGGCCGGCGGGGGATTCACGCGGACCGGTATCTCCACCATCGTGGACATGTCGTCGCTCGAAATCGAGGTCGACGTCAACGAAACCTACATCAACCGCGTGACCCCGAACCAGAGGGCGACCGCCGTGCTCGACGCGTATCCCGACTGGCAGATTCCGGCGCACGTGATCACGACCATTCCGACCGCCGACCGGCAGAAGGCCACCGTCCTCGTGCGCCTCGCGTTCGACCCTTCGACAAGCTCAGGGCCGTCCCGGGCAACGTCGAGGGGCGACCAGCTCGATCCGCGGGTGCTGCCGGACATGGGGGTGAAGGTCGCCTTCCACGGCGCCGAGCAGCAGCCGGCCTCTTCCGCGCCGGGGCCGCGCACGCTGGTGCCGCGCACCGCCGTGCGCGCCTCGGGGGGCGCGGGCGTGGTATTCGTCATCACGAACGGCGGGCGCGCGGAGCGGCGAGCCGTCCGCGTCGGTGCTGAAGATGGCGATCGCATCGAGATCGCGTCCGGCCTTTCAGCCGGCGAGCGCGTGGTCAACTCCCCGCCGGCGGACCTGCAGGACGGGGCCAAGGTGAAGGTGAAGGGCTGAGCATGTCTACTCTCGTGGCCATCCGTGACGTCCACAAGGAATACAAACGCGGCACCGAGCGGATCGACGTCCTTCAAGGTGTCAACGTCGAGATTGCGCGCGGCGAGTTCCTCGCGCTCATGGGCCCGTCCGGATCCGGGAAGACCACGCTGCTCAACCTGCTCGGCGGGCTGGACCGCCCCACGCGCGGCAGCATCGACGTGGACGGCGTCGAGATCGCGCGGCTCCCCGAGGGGGCGTTGTCGAAGTGGCGCGCGCGCCACGTGGGCTTCATCTTCCAGCTCTATAATCTGCTGCCCGTGCTGACCGCCGAGCGCAACGTCGAGCTGCCGCTGCTGCTGACGAAGCTGTCGCGTGCCGAGCGCAGGAAGCGCGTCGCGACGGCGCTGAGCGTCGTCGGCCTGGGCGACCGGGCGCGGCACTTCCCGCGCCAGCTGTCGGGCGGCCAGGAGCAGCGCGTCGGCATCGCCCGCGCCATCGTCACGGACCCCACGCTGCTGCTCTGCGACGAGCCCACCGGCGATCTCGATCGAAAATCCGGCGATGAGGTGCTCGACCTGCTGCAGGCCCTGAACCGCGACCACGGCAAGACGATCGTGATGGTGACGCACGACCCGCACGCCGCCGAGCGCGCCACGCGCCTGGTGCACCTCGAAAAAGGGGAGCTGATCGCGGGGGGCCTCGACCACGCGGGAGCGCGGGCATGAAGTTCCTGCACCTGATCTGGCGCAACCTCCTGCGCCGGAAGATCCGCACGACGTTCACGGCGCTGTCGATGTTCGTCGCCTTCGTGCTGTTCGGCGTGCTGATGGCAATCCGCATCGCGTTAACGATGGGCGTGGACGTGGCGGGCGCCGACCGCATGCTGGTGTTTCACAAGACCTCGATCATCCAGCCGCTGCCGGTGTCCTACGCCGAGCGCATCCGCGCGACCGACGGGGTCGCCGATGTCACGTCGGCCACCTGGTTCGGCGGGATTTACCAGGACCCGGCGAACTTCTTCGCGCAGCTCGCGGTGGACCCGGACGGCTTCCTGCGGATGTACCCCGAGTTCGCCGTGGCCGACGACCAGAAGAAGGCGTGGTTCGAGGACAGGACCGGCGCGCTCGTCGGGCGCGCGACGCTGAACCGCTTCAACTGGAAAGTGGGGGACCGCGTGCCGCTCCAGGGCACGATCTGGCGCCTCCCCGGCGGCGAGCCCTGGACGTTCACGATCCGCGGGGTCTACGACGCCAGCATCAAGGGAGCGGATGACACGCAGTTTCTCTTCAGCAAGGCGTACCTCGCCGAGGTCGCGAGGAAGCTCTTCGGTCCGGGCTCCTTCGGCGACGCCACGGTCGGATGGTACATCATCCGCATCGCCGAACCGGAACGCGCCGCGCAGATCGCAAAGACGATCGACACGCAGTTCGAGAACTCCCAGGCGGAGACCAAGACCAACACCGAGAAGGCGTTCGCGCAGTCGTTCGCCAACCAGGTGGGCGACATTGGCGCGATCATGACCGCCATCGCCGCGGCCGTGTTCTTCACGATCGTGCTCGTGGCAGGCAATACCATGGCGCAGTCGATCCGCGAGCGCGTCGGCGAGCTGGCCGTGCTCAAGACGCTCGGCTTTACCGATGCGCTCGTGCTCGTCCTGGTGCTGGCCGAGTCGATGATGCTGGCGGTCGGCGGCGGCGGGACCGGGCTGCTCGCCGGCTGGCTGCTCATCTGGCGGGGAGACCCGACCGGCGGGCTCCTGCCCGGCTTCTTCATCACCCCGCGCGATCTCGCGCTCGGTGTCGCGCTGATGCTCTCGCTCGGTCTCGTCGCCGGCACCATGCCCGCGCTCCAGGCCATGCGGCTGCGCATCGCGGACGCCCTGAGGAGGAACTGACGTGAACTGGCTCGCACAGCTCCTCGCGGTCGTGGCCCTCAACGTTCGCACGATCCGGCAGCGGCTGGGTTCCTCCCTCGTGGCGATTGTCGGCATCGCCGGCGTCGTCGTCGTGTTCGTGGCGGTGCTGTCCATCGGAGAAGGGTTCACCGCGGCCTTGCGTGACGCCGCCGCGCCGGACCGCGTCATCGTCATGCGCTCGGGGAGCGACACCGAGATGACGAGCGGCCTGGGCGCGGCGAGCGCCACCATCGTCTCGGAGGCGGCCGGCGTGCGCCGCGCTGCGGATGGGCCGCTGGCCTCGCCCGAGCTGTTTGTCATCGTGGACGTGCCGAAGCGCGCGACGGGCACGGATGCGAACGTGCCCCTTCGAGGGGTGACGCCGCGCGCGTTCGACGTCAAGGACGAAGTACGAATCGTGGACGGGCGGAGATTCGCGGCGGGAACGAGCGAGATCATCGTGGGCCGCGCCGCCCACGGGCAATTCGCGGGACTCGAGGTCGGCAGCCAGGTGAAATGGGGGCAGAATCGCTGGACGGTCGTCGGGATCTTCGAGGCAAACGGAACGGTCGCCGAAAGCGAAATCTGGTGCGACGCCCGCGTGCTGCAGCCCGCCTATCGCCGGGGCAACAGCTTTCAGTCCGTGTACGTCAGGCTCGAATCCCCCGCGGCGTTCGACCGCTTCAAGGACGCGCTGACGACCGACCCGCGGCTGAACGTGACGGTCAAACGCGAGACCGAGTACTACGCCGAGCAGTCCCGCGTGCTTCGGAGGCTCATCACCCAGCTCGGGTACATGATTGCGGCGCTCATGGGGATCGGCGCCGTGTTTGGCGCCATCAACACGATGTACAGCGCCGTCGCCGCGCGTACGCGCGAGATCGCGACGCTGCGCGCGCTCGGGTTCGGTCGTTTCGCCGTTCTTTCGTCGGTGATGACCGAGTCGCTGCTCCTCAGCCTGATGGGCGGCGTGGCGGGCGGGCTGCTCGCCTGGATCGTCTTCGACGGCTACCAGACGTCAACAATGAACTGGCAGTCGTTCAGCCAGGTGGCGTTCGCCTTTGCCGTGACGCCGGCCCTGCTCGTCCAGGGCGTGGCGTATGCCGTTATGATGGGCCTCATCGGGGGGGTCTTCCCGGCGCTCAGGGCCGCACGGCTGCCTATCGTCACCGCGCTCCGCGAGCTCTAGCGAGTGCAGTTTTTTCCGACGCGGCGGCACATGGCTCCGTATTGGAATCGGCCAACCGCACCGATTCGGTCGTACGCCTTTCCGCGCGTCACTTCCGCCTAAGCCTCAGTATCCAGGCCGGATATTCTGGTGTGCTCCAAGCGCGGCTTATCGGGTACATCCGTTGCTCTAGGTGTCGCTGTTCCGCGATGCAATTCGGCTCAATGGGTGTCCTTCGAGGGGGGAGCATGCGCGTGGAAGACGTCCTGGAGCGGATACAGGGTGAATACCTCGAGATGCCCGGACTCCGCCTGACGGTCGCCCAGGCCCAGCGGCTTTGGGGGCTGGATCGCCAGGTGTGCGAAGCGCTGCTGGCGGCGCTCGTGGACTCAAGGTTTTTGTGTCGCACGCGCGACGGCGCGTTCATTCGCCCCGAGGGGGCGGTGCCGACCCGGTTCGTGGCGCGGCAGCCGCTGACTCCAAGACTGAAGGTGGCTTCGGTGGCGTGACAATTTTCCTGCCCGACCGGCTGGCTTATCACCTGCCTCATAAGCCGTTAGAGCCGGTCTGTTGCCCCTGATCCCGGGCGGCCGCACCGGCGACCGCTCGCGGCCCGGAACAGAGTCGAAGGCTGATGGCGGCGCCACCAGTCGCCGTCATCAACCTTCGACGAGTCCTCTTCATCGCGTTTATCGCGGTTTCTCGATTGCGTCGACCGCGGCGATCCGCCGGATCCGCCAGTCGTCCGTCTTGCGCATCTCGAGCTCGACTTCGCGGGCGTCCACGTTCTCTTCACCTCGCGCGTCGAGCCACGAAATTGTCGCCGTCATTCGAACGATCGCCCTGGCCCCGTCGAGGTTGGCAAACACGTCGACGAACCGGACCGCGATGGCGCCGCCGGCATTCGGCGCGCGCGCGGCAAGCGCCACCAGGCGTTCGCGGCCGACGATCGGACCCGCGCCGCCGCCCGGATCGAGAACGACGTCCGGCTCGAAGAACGTGGCGAGCTGCCCCGCGCGCGTCACCAGATCGAGCCCCGTTTTCGGCTGCTCGTTCAGCACGTTCTCGAGCGTCTCGATGCGGCGGCGGATCCGCCGTTCCTCGCTCGGCCACCAGGCGTAGGCGCCCCAGGCCACCGCGGCCAGCGCCGCGAACGCGACGACGGCCCGCAACCGACGGCTCCACGCCCGGCCAGGCGCCATCAGAACAACAGCGGCCCCGCGATCCGCTCCCGCTTCACGCGGCCGAACTCGTGCTGATCCATCCGCATCCCGCGATTATCTCCCACCACGAAGAACTCGTCCGGACCGAGCGTCAGCTCGGGCACGTTCCACTCCCCTCGCCGGACGACGTAAGGCTCGTCGATCGCGCGCCCATCCACAAAGACGATGCCGTCGCGAATCGCGATGCGCTCCCCCGGGAGCCCGATGATCCGCTTCACGTACACGACGCGCCACCCCGCCAGCCGGACCGCCACGACGTCTCCTCGCGCGGGGCCGCGGTAGCCGTACGCCGACCGGTTCACGATATGAAAGGACCCGGATGCGTAGGTGGGAAGCATGCTGGGACCATAAGTCCGGACGGGCACAAGGACCCAGCCGAAAACGGCGATGCTGACGACAACCAGCACGCCGACCCGGATGAGCGTGTGGGCCGGGCGTCGTCCGAGAAGCGCCTCACGCCAGAAGACCCGATTCACGGTGTCCCGAAATGATATTAAGATCCCACGATGCGCGCCACACCGACGCTCCTTGCCCTCACCGTCGCCGCCTCGACAGCCGCGTTTGCGGCCGCCGGCGCGGACTCCCGGCCGAAGCCACTCCCGTCTCCCGCGCCTGCCGGCAGCGCACAGCCGCAACTCGCCGTAGGACCTGGCGGCACCGTGTATCTCTCCTGGCTCGAAAAGGCTGACGCCGGCGCGCACCGGTTCCGCTTCGCGACGCTCGCGCCCGGTGCGTCCGCGTGGTCGACGCCCGTAACCATCCACGAGGGCTCCGGGTTTTTCGCCAACTGGGCCGATGTGCCATCGCTCGCGGTCACCAGCAAGATGATCGCTGCGCACTGGCTGCACGTGAGCGGCGCCGGCAAGTACGCGTACGACGTGAAAGTGCGGACGTCGGCTGATGGCGGGCGTACGTGGTCGGCGCCCGTGACGCCCCACCGCGACAAGACCGAGGCGGAGCACGGGTTCGCGTCGTTCTTCCCGTGGCCTGACGGCGGTGATGGAGCGTCGGCCGGGCTGGCGTGGCTCGACGGGCGCACGCACGGGCAGATGGCGCTGCGCGCCGCGCGAATTTCCGGTGATGGAGCGGGCGAGGAAATGCTGGTGGACAATCGCGTCTGCGACTGCTGCCCCACTTCCGCGGTGCGCACCTCGCGCGGCATCGCGCTCGCCTACCGCGACCGCAGCGCGGACGAAATCCGCGACATCTACGTGTCGCGCTTCGAGGACGGCAAATGGAGCGAGGGGCGCGTCGCCGTGCGGGACAACTGGCAGATCGCCGGCTGCCCGGTCAACGGGCCCTCGATGTCGGCGTCTGGCGATCGCGTGGCGCTCGCATGGTTCGCCGCGCCCGAGTCCAATGCGCACGTGAGCGTCACGTTTTCCCCAGATGGCGCCGCGACTTTCGGCGCGCCGGTTCGCGTGGACGACGGCAACCCGTTGGGACGGGTGGATGCGGAGCTGCTGGCTGACGGCAGCGCGCTGGTGGGCTGGATCGAGCAACTGGAGTCCGGCGCCGAGTTCCGCGCGCGCCGCGTCTGGCCTGACGGCCGGCGGGACGAGGCAGTCAGCGTCGCCTCGCTCGCCGCCAGCCGCGCAAGGGGCTACCCGCGAATCGCGCGGAGCGGCGACCGCATCGTGTTCGCGTGGGTGGGGGCGCGGGGGGTGGAGACGGCGACCCTCTCGTATGGCGCGATGTAGCCGGCTCGCGATGGCAGGTAGATTCGGCGGGGATCTTTCCCCAGATCGCGGTCCGCGTACACCGGGTAGCCTCTGTACTCGCCGATGACGATGTGCTGCCCTTCTTTCAGCGGCACCGCCATTCCCGCCGCCTTCCATCGGTAGCCGGCATACATCACGTAGATCTCGTTGAGCCCTTTCGGTTTCTCCCCCACCTCGATGACATCGCGCGGCGGCACGACGACGCCCGCCGGAGCCGGCGCGGAGGGAAGCCTCATGGCCGCGCGCCCCGCCGTGCCCACAGCCTCCGGGGCCATGCGCCTCGCGCCGGCTGGCTCCCCGGCCGGCTCACCCGCGACGGCAACGGGAAACGAGGGCGCCTGGCTCCCCGTGGTGCCCGCAAGCTCACCCGCACGCCGTCGCTCGTACGGCTGCATCAACCCGCCGCTCACCGGCACGAAGACCTTCGAGTACGGTTCGAGCGTCGCGTCGGCATAGAGCGGCACGCCGCGATAAAAGCCGGTACGGACCATCACGTTGCCGTCGAAGAACACGCGCGGCCCAGCCGGGTAGTAGAAGTCCCCTTCGAACGTGATCGCATCGCCGAGCCGGAACCACTCGTCGCTGTCGGCCGTGACGATCGGCCGTGGCTCAGGCTGGTGGAACACCTGCGCGGCCTGCGCCGCCGCGGACACCACCGCCCACGCCAGCAACCCCGTCACCAGAAGCCTCGCACGCCTCATCGCCCCGGCCCCCGGAGCGAATCCGGCTCCAAAGGACGTGCCCGCGATCGGAGGCAAACCCGCTCAGCTGGAAGTGTCGGATAATAGGGACGTTTCGCGCGTAGTCCCTTGAAAGGATGTCGCAGTGCCCGGGTTCCGATCCACGAAGGGTGCCCTGATTCTGACAGCGGTTACCCTTTTCTTCCTGCTGCCTTCCGTCGCCGGTTTCTACACCGACTGGCTCTGGTTCAAGGAGGTGGGCTACGAAGCGCTGTTCTCGCGGCGCCTGTCGGTGTCGTTCGGCGTGGGGACGGCCGCCTTCCTCGTGGCGTTCATCGTGCTCTGGGGAAACATGGCGCTCGCGCTCGCCTCGCTCACGCAGCCGTACGTGATGGTGGGTGCGACCGCGCAGGGGCAGCCGATCCTGTTCAACCGCGCGCAGATCCGCCGCGTGGCCACCGTGGTTGCGAGCCTCGCGGCGCTCGTGCTCGCGCTTCCTGCGTCGGGCGAGTGGCTCGCGTTCCTGCAGTTCCGGCATGCGGTCCCGTTCGGCGCGCAGGATCCGATCTTCGGCCGCGACATTTCCTTCTACGTGTTCCGGCTGCCGGTCTACCAGTTCGTGCGCGGGATGGCGCTCGCGCTCGTGCTGCTCTGTCTCGCGGTCAGCGCGGGCATCTACGTGCTTGCCGGGGCCGCGGGCCTCACAACGCGCGGCGTTGGCGCGCCGTACGGACGGGCGCGGCGCCACCTTTCCCTGCTGGCCGCCGCCCTGTTCGTCCTCATGGCCGTCGGCGCGTGGCTCGACATGGCGCACGTGCTCGTGACCCCCGCGAACATCATCCACGGGGCGTCGTACGTGGATGTCCACGCGCGGATCCCGCTGCTCCGGGTGACGATCGTGGTGCTCGGCATGGGCGCCGCGCTGGCCGTCTATCACGCCTTCACCGTGCGCCGGTGGCCGCTGCTCGCCGCCGCCGCGGGATACCTGGTGATCTGGATTGGCGGCGAACTCTATGCCGCGGGCGTTCAGCGCATGGTCGTCGCGCCGAACGAGCAGGTGCGCGAGCTGCCGTATATCGAATACAACATCGCCGCCACCCGCACCGCCTTTGCCCTGGACCGTGTCGAGGAACGGGAGCTGTCCGGCGATGCCGCGCTGACGAAGGCGGACATCGCCAGGAACGCGGACACGCTCGAGAACGTCCGGCTCTGGGACCACCAGCCGCTGCTCGACACCTTCGGGCAGATCCAGGAAATCCGCAGCTACTACGATTTCGTGTCCGTGGACAACGATCGCTACGTCGTCAACGGGAAGTACCGGCAGATCATGCTCTCGGCGCGCGAGTTGAACAGCGAGAGCCTGCAGAACCGGAGCTGGGTGAACGCCCGGCTGAATTTCACGCATGGCTACGGCCTGACGCTCGGGCCCGTGAACCAGGTCACGAGCGAAGGACTGCCCGTCCTCTTCATCAAGGACATCCCGCCGGTTTCGACCGTCGGCCTGCGCATCTCGCAGCCGTCGGTGTACTTCGGCGAGCTGTCGAGCGATTACGTGCTCGTGAAGACGCGCGCGCGCGAGTTCCACCACCCCCGCGGCGACGACAACGTCTACACGGAATACGGCGGCCGTGGCGGCGTGCCCCTGAACGGGTTCTTCCGGCGGCTGATGTTCAGCCTTCGCTTCCGGTCGTCCGACATCCTCCTGACCGACGTCGTCACGTCGCAGAGCCGCGTGCTGTACCACCGGAAGATCGCCGATCGCGTGCGCGAGATCGCGCCGTTCCTGACCTTCGATTCGGATCCGTACCTGGTCATCGTGGACGGCCGGCTGATCTGGCTGTACGACGCGTATACGACGACGGATCGGTACCCGTACTCGACGCCGGCGCGGCGCGGCGTCAATTACATCCGCAATGCCGTCAAGATTGCCATCGACGCGTACGACGGCACGACGGTGTTCTACGTCGCGGAACCGGCGGACCCGCTGGTCCAGACGCTTGCGCGCATCTTTCCGGGGTTCTTCAAGCCGCTTGAAGAGATGCCCGAGTCGTTACGGCGCCACCTCCGGTACCCGGAAGATATCTTCGCGATTCAGACGGCCGTGTTTTCGACCTACCACATGACGAACCCGGGCGTGTTCTACAACAAGGAAGACCAGTGGGAGGTGCCGGCGATCGAGGTCGGGCCGCAGCCGGTCGTGATGCAGCCGTATTACACCGTCATGAAGCTCCCCGGCGAGACCGAACCCGAGTTCCTGCAGATGCTCCCGTTCACGCCGCGGCGCAAGGACAACCTCGCCGCATGGATGGTGGCGCGCAGCGACGGCGAGCACTACGGCCGGTTGTTTGTCTTCCAGTTCCCGAAGCAGAAGGTCATCTTCGGCCCCCGGCAAATCGTCGCGCGGATCAACCAGGACCAGGTGATCTCCCCGCAGATTACGCTGTGGAACCAGCAGGGGTCTCAGGTGATCCAGGGCACGCTGCTCGTGGTGCCCATCGAGGAATCGCTGCTCTACATCCGGCCGCTGTATCTGCGCGCCTCCGGTGGTCGCATCCCCGAGCTGAAACGGGTGATCGTCGCCTACCAGAACCAGATCGTGATGGAAGAGTCGCTGCCGGTGGCGCCGAATCGGATCTTCGGCGCCGGCGCGGCGCAGCTCCCGCCGCGCGAGGCCTTCGATCTGCCGCCGGCGGCGCTGCCCGCGTTTGAGCCGGCGACCCCGGCGCCCGGGCCGCTGGCCCCCGGCGAGAGCCTGGAATCGCTCGCCGCGCTCGCGCAGGAGCACTACGGGCGGGCGATCCAGGCGCAGCGCGATGGAAACTGGGCGTTGTACGGCGAGGAGATCAAAAAGCTCGGCGACGTTCTGGCCCGCATGCGCGCCCAGAAACCGCCGATCCCCTGAACCCCTGAGCTTGAACCGGGGACGCTCAAGAACGATGCGACGATCCTCGCGAAATAGACCGGTCGCGGTCCATTTCCTCGAGCGCACGCACTCCGGATCTCATGGAGAGCCGCCAGATCGCCACGCTGAGCCCCGCGGCGGCGAGCACGCTGGCGGCCATCTGCAGCTGGTAGGTGGGCGGCAGGGAGACGTGCCGGGCCCGCGCCCAGACGTAGGTCGATGAGGGCCAGCCGATGAGGGCAATCATCACGATGACGTACAGCACCGCCTGAATCATGAACGCCACGCCGCCGTAAGACCCCGCGGCTTCGGCGGCTGCCGCGCCGAATCGCGGATAGCGGGCGCCGAGCCCCGTCGCGAGCCCCACGAGCGCGAGGCTCATGAAGAGCACGGCGCAGGCAGACGCCGCCTTCATGAACGGCTCGACGCCGAGCAGCTCGTTGGCGAGGATCGTGAGCGCCTCGGTCATCAGAAAGAGCGGCACGAACCCGGTCCAGAATTTCGACCAGAGAACATCGCGCAGCGAGACCGGCGCGGTCCGGATGATCCAGAACGCGGCCCCCTCGAGCGAGACCGCGGGAAACACAAACCGCGCCGACACGGTCGCCATCACGAGCCCCGCCATCCCGAGGTTCACGAACGCGTAGAGGTTCTTGACGAATCCGCTGATATACGGAATGCGCTGCAGGTCCAGGACGCGGAAGTTATACAGGTAGATCAGCATCAGCGCGACGAGCAGCAGGAGCTGCGACCACTGGCTCACGTCACGGAGCAGCACCTTCAGATCCTTCAGAAGCATCTGCCGGCGGAGGCCCGACAGCGGCAATGCATACACGGCGGCATCGAGGCCCCGCAGCCTTGCGAATCGCGCCTTCGGCGCCTCCTGCGACCGGCTGAATCCGGTGAAATACCAGCGCTCGTTGGCGGCGCGCAGCAGCACCATCAGGCCAAGGGCGGTCGTCCACAACGCGGCGGCGTGGAGCAGGTCGCGGCCCCCCTGCAGGCTCGCGAAGATCGTCTCGCCCGCCCAGAACGACGGCAGCAGCGGCGTCAGCGGCGACTGCAGCGTCGTGACAAAGTCCGCCAGGTCGGGAAGCGATTCCACGTTCAGCAGCCGCTCGGGCCGAATGACCCGCAGCAGCACCACCAGGCCCGCCGCAAACAGCAGCCCCATGAGCATGAGGATGTCGCGCGCGCGCCGCGCCGGGAAGACATTGACCAGCAGCAGCGTCACGGCTGTTCCCACCGCCACGGGTATCACGGAGAAGGGCACCACCGCCAGCAACGACGTCACGTAGAACCCGGCCGGCGCGCAGCGCGCGTGCCCGATGCCGATCAGCACCGGCGCGAGGAAGATGACCACCATCCAGGACGCCTGCGCGACCGTCCGCGCGAACCTCGCGTAGAACAGCCGCCGCGTCGCAACCGGCGCGGCGAGCAGGAGCCGCAGGTCTTCGGAAAGGAAGAAGGTCGAGAGCGCTGTGACGATGCCGCTGAAGGCGAGGAAGGAAAGGAATGTCAGGAACAGCCACGAAAGACCCAGGCGCAGCAGGTAGTCACCCAGCTCTTCGTACAGGGACAGCTGCCGCGTCAGCCACGACGCCGCCCAGAACAGGGCCGAACAGACGGCCACGGCAATGCCGCCGAACACCGCCGCGCGCGTGGCGTCCCCCAGCTCGCGGCGGCGGGCGCGGTTCCGCGACGACCACAGATGCGGCAGCAGCAGATAGGCAAAGGGCTGAACGGTCGCCATCACAGGATCTCGTCGATCTCCTGCAGCGCGGAGCCGCCGGTCAGCTTCAGGAACACCGACGTGAGATGCTCGTCCGGGTGCCCGGCCAAGGCGCGCAACTCCTCGACCGTGCCGCGCGCGATGATGCGCCCCTTGAGGATGATGCTGATGCAGTCGCACATCTCCTGCGCGACCTCGAGCGTGTGCGTGCTCATCAGAATCGCCACGCCGCGCTCGCTCATCTTCCTGAGCACGTCCTTGATCAGCCGCGCGCCGCGCGGATCGAGCCCCACCATCGGCTCGTCGACCACCACCGCGCGCGGCCGATGCAGGAACGCTGCGCACATCACCAGCCGCTGTTTCATGCCGTGCGAGAAGCTCTCAACCAGCTCGTGCTCCCAACGCGACAGCTCGAACAGCTCCAGCATCTCGCGCGACCGCTCCACCATCGCACCGTTGCGATCGTCGAGGCCGTACAAGCCGCCGTGAAACCGCAGGAACTCTCCGGCGGTCAACTTCTCATAGATGAACGGGCGATCCGGAATGAAGCCGAGCGACGCTTTCGCCTTCTCGGGCTCCGCTGAGAGGTCGTGGCCGTTGACGACGATCGTCCCGGCGTCGGGGCGCAGCAGACCCGCGATCATCCGCAGGGTCGTGGTCTTGCCGGCGCCGTTCGGGCCCAGGAAGCCGTGGATCTGGCCCGAGGGCACGTCCAGCGACACGCCGTCGACCGCGGTGAAGCTGCCGAAACGCTTGACGAGATCCGAGATGGCAATCATTCGCAGCGGCCTCGAGCCGGACGCCGCGCGAGCGGGATGTCAAGCGTGCCGAGATCGTCCTGCCGGCGCCCCGCGACGACGCGCGTGGCCGTGGGAGCAAGCTCCACGTCGGTGATCGCGATGCGAATGCGGCCGATGAGCGGCAGGATGGCGGCCTGCTTGTCCAGCCCTCCACGCGCCAGCCGCACGTGGGTGGCGTCTGCCGGAAACTGGTTGAGCGTGGGATCGACCGGGAGCCACAGCCCTCGGCTGGTTCCGTCGGACAGGTACACTTCCGGCCACGCGTGATAGTAGAACGCGCCCCGGACGTACACCAGTCCGGCCGCCACGCGCGCCGGGATGCCGGCCGCGCGGGCCATCGCCACGTAGAGGGCGGTGTGCTCGTTGCAGTCCCCCACCTTCGTTCGCAGCACCTCGCGTGCCGACGGCAGGCTGACCGTGGGCTTCTTGTCCAGCAGCCCGTTGACGTACCTCGTCAGGCGCTCGGCTTTCTGCCGGGCCGTGGCGGCCCCCGCGATCGCGCGGTCCGCTTCCTCGCGGATCTCAGGCGCGTCGCTCTCGATGAGCGGTTCCGGCGCGAGGTGGCGGCCGGCGTGCGGATCCACGGCGCCGGGTGTCATGTCGAGCAGATCGCGAATCTCGAACTCGTTGCCGCGGACCGTCTGCCCCGCTCCCTGCAGTGCGTCGCCGCCCGGCAGGTCCGCGCCATCGAGCCGCAGCCGCAGCCGCAGCACGTCACGCGTCTCATCGATCCGGGGCGCCCGCTCGGCGAAGGTGGGCACGACGGCCGCGGCGCGCAGGAGATCGGCGCTGACGCGGTCCGAGATCGCGAGGCCGCGTGCCCGCTCCGCGGGCTCGCGGATTGTCATCAGCCCCATCGGGCTTTCCTCGCGCACCACTTCGCCCGTGTCGGTGATCCACGATGTCGTGCGCAGCCCGGCGAAATCCATCTGCACCCTGAAGGCCGGGACACGGCTGAGGCCGGCGCCCGCCAGCTCGCGCTTGCCGACCTCGATGGTGACCGGCGCGTTCCGCAGCGTTGCGGGATCGAACATCGTCCACTGGTGGCGCGCGCCGGGCGTGAGGCCAGCGCCGGCAAGCCGGCGCGCCAGGTTGAGGGTGAGCGCCGGGGGCTCCGGCAACTGGCGAGTCTCGGTACGCGTGCCGGCAGCCGACGTCGTCGTCAACGAGAGGCGGGTGCCGTCGACCTGCCCCTGGATGCGAATCGGCCCGGTGCCCGGATCGAGCGAGAAGTCGAACGATCGCAGGGCGAACTCACGATCGACGCGCGCCGTGGTCCGGATGATGGCAGCCGTCGTCGCTCCGAGGAGCGACATCTGGAGTCGCGCGTCCTCTTCGATCACAAACCCGTCATCGGCGGGCGTCGTCTGGCCGACCGTGAAGCCGATCTTCTCTCCCCGGTAGTACACGCCGCGCCAGGTGGCTTGCGATCCGTACCGCGCCAGGTCTGTTGCGAGGTTCGAAGACGTGCCCTGGAGATACGAGCGATTGACCAGGGCGCCCATCGTCACCGCCCACGCGACGAGCAGCGCAACGGTGAGCGGCCGGGTGACGCGACGAGGGAGGGCGGTAAAGACAAGAGAGGTCAAGACAGGCACGGGTCCCTCTCGCTTATCGGCGGCTTGGCGAAAAGACTGTATGAGACCGCGGAGCAGACCCGTGATTTTCACGCCGATGTATTTGCCGATGTATTTAAGGTAGCATCGGCGCCGTATGCAGGCCAGCACAGCTGGATGGATTCGATCAGTGGCCGCCGAGACCTGCCATCAGCGGGAGAAGAAACGATGGAACCGCTTGTGCGCGTGCTGACGACCGGCGACGCGGGTATCATCGCCGTCGCCAAGTCGCTCCTCGATGAGGAGCAGATCGAGTACATCGTCCAGAACGAGAGCCTGCAGGAGCTGTTCGGCCTCAACGTGACGAAGCCGGCCGAGTTCCTGGTGCGCCGCGAGGCGGCGGAACGCGCGCGCGACCTGCTTGCCGATCTGCGTGCCGCCGCCGACGGCGAGCACCCATGATCACCGACCGCTCGGCCCCTGCGGCCATCATCGTCCCGAGTCCTGATCTATGGGGACGGCGCCGTCGTGATCGGCCGGCAGGGCGGGCCTTACCGCCCTCCAAATGGCGACGAGATCACGCACGGCGTGCGCGTCACCGTGGACTGAAGATGGCGCGCAAACGCTTCTCCACCGCCACGCTCTCCGCGATTCGCGACGGCATGGTGCTCGGCATCCACGCGGGCACGGCGCAGCACCGCGAGAAATATCACGCGCCAGGTGCGCTGAAGTACGTCCGCGATCTCTCCCGGCCGAAGTCGCGAAACACCGCGACGGAGTTCGTTGCCCGGTAGCGTGGCGCCCATGTTTTCACTTGACTCGCTTCGCGAACTCTTCCGCCACATGGAGTGGGCCGACGCGCAGGTCTGGGACGCCACGGCCCCGCTCTCGGCGGCTCCATTTGACGAGCGTCTCCGCGGGCTGCTGCTCCACGTCCACGTCGCCCAACGCGCCTTTCTGCACGTGTGGACGGGAGAGCGCGTCGCGTTCCCGGACGCCGCCGAGTTTCCCACGCCGGCCAGCCTGCGCGCGTGGGCGGAGCCGTACTATCGCGAACTGGACCGCTTCCTCGACACGCTGGATGGCGCCCGGCTCTCCGAGCCGATCGTCATGCCGTGGGTGAAGCACTTCGAGCGGCGGCTGGGACGGGATTTTCAGACGCCGACGCTCGCCGAGACCATGTTCCAGCTCACGAGCCACTCCACCTATCATCGTGGCCAGGCAAACACCCGCCTGCGCGAGCTTGGCGCGACCCCGCCGCTCGTCGATTACATCGCGTGGGTCTGGCTCGGGCGGCCGGCGCGGCACGACAGCGGCGTCTCCGCCGTGGATCCGATCGCCGGGCTCGGGGCGGAGTAGCAATATGCCTGCTCGGCGGCCGGTCTGTCGAACAGGAGGGGTTGAAGGGCTGTTGGCGGCGTGAGTAGCGGCGATTGGTGCATCAGACAGCCTGGCGCACCCGCCCATTTCACGTCTCGCTTCGGTGATGCCCACCTTGCTCAGCGACTCGTTCGTCGCCGGGCAGCGACGAGGTCCTTGGCCTCATCCTCACTGAGCTGCTCGGTCGTCTTCTCCAATAACAAGGCCGCAAGCTGCATCGGTTCGACGTTCAAGCCACCGCGCGCTCCAACGCTTTCAGAGATCGCTTCCAGACGCTCGAGCGTTCGAGATGTGAGCGGGACAAGCCGCCGTTCGGTCCAATGAGGATCCGTCGGCCGCCCTCCGCCGGCCGGCACACGGAAGCGGGCCTGGATGTCCGCCAGCAACTGCAGCGCGCCGAAGTAGCGCCCTGCTGATGTGTTACACTGTAACACGTGAAATCAACACTGACCATTCGGCTCGACAAGGATCTCGAGCGCCAGCTCGATCGCCAGTGTAAGCGAACTGGCCAGAAGCGAAGCGATATTGTCCGGGAGGCCCTCCGACGCGAGCTTTCGGTGCGTCGGTTCGAGGAACTCCGACGTCGTGCCCTGCCGTTCGCTGAAGCCCGCGGCTACCTGACCGACGAGGACGTGATGCGGGATGTTTCGTGAGAGTGTTTCTCGACACCAATGTTCTGGTCGCCGCGTTTACCACTCGCGGGCTGTGCGCCGATGTCGTCCGGTATGTGCTGGCTGAGCATCAGCTGGTTTCCGGCGACGTCATTCTCGACGAACTTCACGACGTGCTGGCCAACCGCTTCAAGCTACCCGCTAGCACCACCAAGGACATCCTTGACCTGATACGAGGGCAAGAGGTCGTAGCGAAGCCCAAGAAAGCTGGGCCGGTGGCCATTCGGGATCCTGACGATGGCTGGGTCCTGGCTTCTGCGATTGAAGGTCGATGTGACGTCTTGGTTACGGGCGATCGTGACCTTCTGGATATCGCCGAAGCAGCCCCGTTGCCCATCTTGAGCCCGCGCGGTTTTTGGGAATTTGTTCGGAGATGACACGGATGAGATCTTGGCCGTCAGCGGCGGGCCGCGCAGCGGACCGCCGCTGTAACCGGTTCTTATACGGCCTTGTGGTCGGGGAAAGGGGACGCGATCATCGTCGCCTGCATTGCAGCGATGAGCATTCGTCTCCCGCTTTTCTCGACATGGACGTCGGCCGCGCATACAGTTAGCGTCCGGCCGGGCCGGAGCACCCTGCCCACCGCAACGAAGCGCTCGCCCGCTGCCGGGGCGAGGAAGTTGACCTTGAACTCCACCGAGAGCACCTCGAGCCCCGGCTCCATGAGCGTGAGCGCCGCGTAGCGGTCCTGCACGAGACGCTCTCGCGATCGTGGACGTCCGCGCAAGCAGGTGGACTGCGTCCCGCGATCATCGATGAGCTTCGGCGCAAGGGGTGAACCTGACCGTTCGAAACTCCAGAAGCCGACCATCACGTCCGGGCGATTGACGAGTGGCGGCGCAAGCATCGAACCGCCGCTCCGAACCTGTTTGTCGACGAACTGGAAGCCGCGTTCGCGCTCATCGGGCAACATCGAGAACGCCTCGTACACGACGATTACAACACCGACGCTCCTGCTCACTTCCTCAGGATCTTGTCCATGGCCTTCCCCCTGGCCAGTTCATCCACCAGCTTGTCCAAGTAACGGATCTGTTGCATGAGCTTATCCTCGATCTCCTCCACCCGATAGCCGCAGATCACGCCGGTGATCTTGGACACATTTGGGTTGATCCGTGGTGCCCGGGCGAAGAAAGTCTCGAAGTCGACCTTCTTGTCGATCTGCTGTTGCAGCGTCTGTTCATCGTAGCCCGTGAGCCAGTGAATGATGGCATGCACCTCCTCCTTCGTACGACCCTTCTTCTCCGCCTTTGAGATGTAATGCGGGTAGACGCTCGCGAACGCCATTCTGAATACTCTCGTGTTGTCCATGGACTCGTTGCTCCTCGAAGTCTAGCGCTTTCGTTCAAACGCGAGCCGGAGCCCACCTGAGTAACTACCGCTTCGATGCGAATGGGCCTGCCAGGGCAAAGGGTGGCAGGTCCGCCTCTGCAGAACCTCGAAGCGCGATCAGGGCTCAGAACCTGCGGCGACAGCCGCCGTCAGGCTTGCGCTTGGTAGCGGAGATAGACGATTCCATTGGCAAAACGACGCTCGTCCAGGAGATCCAGCCTAATGCGTACGTTGCCGGGCAGGACCCGCGTGCCTCCGCCAAGCATAGTAGGCACGACGAGCAGATGATACTCGTCGACGAGCCCGGTCCGGATCGCGTCGGCGGCGAGCGTCGGACCAGCCACCGAAACATCGCGAGGCAATTGAGCCTTCAGGTCGCGAACCGCCTGCGGGTCGAATCTTGGTCCGTCGCCCTCAGTGTGCTGCGTCGCATTCCGTATATACTCAATAGGTGTTCGAGTGGGACCCGCGGAAGGCCGAGGTCGACGCGGCGAAACACCGCGTCACGTTCGACGATGCCGTGACGGTCTTCCTGGATCCCGAAGCCCTCGACGGCCCCGCTCTGCAGCACTCCTCGGGGGAATCGGGATTCCGCCGGCTCGGACGGTCCGCCGACGGACGGGCCCTCATGGTGGCGTATGCGCTCAGGAGAAGTGGCGATGCCGAAGCGATCCAAATCATCAGCGCGCGGCGGGCGAGTCGCCGCGAACGCGCGGCGTACGGCGCGAAGGATTGACGACTCGGATATTCCCGAGTCATCGCCCGAACAGCTTAGAGCGATGCGGCGGGTGGGTCGGCCGCCGCTCGGTGACGAACCGCGACGACTGATCGCGATCCGGGTCGATCCGACCGTGCTCGAGTCGTTCCGCAAGGAAGCGCGTCGGCGACACGTCGGCTACCAGACGCTGATCAACGAGGTCCTCGCGGAACACATCCGCAAGGACGTGGCGTAGGGGGGCCTTCCCTGGGAGCGACGGCGCCGTCGAAAGGCGCACGCGGGCCACGAGGAGATGATGGTCCGGCCCTCCTGCCGATCGCATTCGGCGACCAGCGCCGCGCCGGCGGTAGACAGGTAGTCCAGCTCGAGGTTCCGTCGATGGGTGAGCGGGCTGCAGGCCGCGGGTGATAATTCGAGGCGCGGCACGGCCGGGCGGGCACATCCCGGAAGCGTGGCGATGGCAGCGAAGAGAACAGCGCTCCGGGGCCAGTCCAGCCGGCGGAGCAGATCTTTGATGTTCACGCTGATGTACTTGGAGTAACACTACCGAACCGGGATGCCGACCCCCTGCGACCTGCTGCTCACCAACGCGCACGTCCTGACAATGGACGAGGAGTTCACGGTCCATGCGCAGGGCTCCATCGCCGTCGGCGGCGGCGAGATCCTTGCGGTCGGCAGCGTCGAGCCGCGATACGAGCCGCGTGAGACGGTGGACTGCAGGGGACGCGTGGTGCTCCCCGGCCTCGTGAACGCGCACACGCACGCGCCGATGACGCTGCTGCGCGGACTGGCCGACGACCTCCGCCTCGACGTCTGGCTGATGGGATACATGATGCCGGTCGAGCGGGAGTTCGTGCGGCCCGACTTCGTGGCGCTCGGCACGAAGCTCGCCTGCGCCGAGATGATTCGATCGGGGACGACGTGCTTCGCCGACATGTACTACTTCGAGGAGTCGGTCGCCGAAGCCACGGCCGCCGCGGGTCTGCGCGCCCTCTGCGCGCAGACGGTCCTCAAGTTCCCGGCCCCGGACGCCGCCAGCTTCGAGGACGCGCTGGCCCGCGCGCGGGACTTCATCGCGCGATGGGCGGGCCATCCGCTGGTGGTGCCGGCCGTCGCGCCGCACGCGCCGTACACGTGCACGACGGAGATTCTCCGTTCCTGCGCGGAACTCGCGTCCGAGTTCGACGTCCCGTTGCACACCCACCTGGCCGAGACGGCGCTCGAGGTCGAGCAGTCCCGGCGCGAGCACGGGATGCCGGTCGTCCCCTGGGCCAAGAAGCAGCGGCTGTTCGACGCGCGTGTGCTGGCCGCGCACTGCGTGCACGTGGACGAGGGAGAGATCCGGGCGCTCAAGGATGCGGGCGCGGGCATCGCGCACAACCCGACCAGCAACCTGAAGCTCGGTTCCGGCATTTCGCCGGTGGTCAAGATGCTCGACATCGGCGCTGCCGTCGGCATCGGCACCGACGGGACGGCGTCCAACAACGACCTCGACATGTTCGAGGAGATGCGTCTGGCTGCGTTGCTGGCCAAAGGCGTGAGCGGGGATCCAACGGCGCTGCCGGCCCGGCAGGCCCTGTCAATGGCGACGCGCATCGGCGCGCGCGCGGTGCACCTCGGCGCCCTCGTCGGCTCGATCGAGCCCGGCAAGCGCGCGGATCTCATCGTCGTCGATCTGGAGCAGCTCCACAACGTGCCGCGGTTCCGACGCGATCCACAGAGCGTCTACGCGCAGCTCGTCTACGCGGGCAAGTCGACCGACGTCGTGGACGTGATGTGCAACGGCCGATGGCTGATGCGCGAGCGGCGGCTGCTCACGCTCGACGAGGACGAACTGCGGGCGGCGGCCGCCGACGTGGCCCGGCGCGTCGACAGGTTTCTGATCCACCGCGAGCAGAGCGTGCTCCAGAAGCTCATCGCGATCGGGGGCGCGACGGAAGAGGAGAGCTTCGAGGTGCAGGTCAAGGCGCGCGTCGCGTCGCCCGACGCGGTGCTGCGCGCGCTGGCGAGCGAGGCGATCACGGCGATTCGCGCCGTCCACTACCACCAGTACGACACGTATTTCTTCTTCGACGACCCGGCCCAGGGCCGTTTGCGCTATCGCGAGGACGCGGCGCTCGACGAGGGGAACGCCGTCACGAACGTGCGGGCGCGGCTCACGCTCACCGGGCTGACGCACGAACGGGCGTTCGGCTCGGTGCCGCTGTTCCGCTCGCGGTTCCTCGCGCCCGCGACCCACTCGCTGCGCTTCTACCGCGAGTACTTCAGGCCGGCGCGCGAACGTGACATCGAGAAGGACCGCCGCCGGTGGCTGGTGGGTTACCGGGGCGTGCAGTTCTACGTGCATCTCGACCGCCTGCTGAATCCGGCGACCGACTCCTACTTCCTCGAGCTGAAGTCGCGGACCTGGTCCCGCCGCGACGCGGAGGACAAGGCCGGCATCATCCTCGATCTCCTGGACCGTCTCGGCGCGAGCGGCGCCGAGATAATCCAGGAAGACTACGTCGAGCTCTAGTCAGCCCGGGCCCTCGCCTACGCGAGTCGGGCGGCCACAATCAGCGTCAGGCCGACGACAAACGCCACGAACATGAGCGCTAGAAGGCGGTTGGTCCCCGCCGGCGCACCCGTGAACTCTTTCCAGATGAAGACACCCCACAGCGCGGCGACGAGCGTGGCGCCCTGCCCCAGGCCATAGGAGATCGCGAAGCCGGCCGCGCCCGCCGCGATGATGCTCAGCGCCATCCCCAGATTCCAGATCATCCCGCCGAGGATGCCAATCGAGTGGAGCCGCGCCGATCCCTTGGAGACATAATCCCCGAACGGCACCGGCGGCCCGACGAAGGGGCGCTTCATCACGATCGTGTTCCACACGAAGTTGGACGCCAGGAGCCCGGCCGAGAACACGAAGATGGCGCTGTAAGGACCGAGCTTGCCGGGCTCCAGGTTGACGAAGTCGGTGG
>JACPDI010000015.1 GCA_016184105.1 Acidobacteriota bacterium | reverse complement strand
GCGCGGTTTCACGCTCATCGAGCTCGTCATCGTCGTCGGGGTGGTGGCGATCCTGTTCGCGATCGCGGTGCCGTGGCTGCTGAACGCCCGCATGTCCGCCAACGAAGCGTCCACGATTGCGTCGCTCGAGGCGATCACCGATGCGCAGGCGCTCTACAAGGAGGTCTGCGGAAAAGGGCGATACGCCGCGAGCCTGCCCGCGCTCGCCGAGCCGCTGCCGGCGACCGGCAGCGCCTTCCTCAGTCCGGATCTCACCTCCGGCGAGATCGTGGTGAAGAGCGGATACCGGATCGCGTTCGACGCTGAGACAGGCGAGCCGCCCGTGAAAGGGTGCAATGGTGCCGATACGGTGACTGGGTATGCCGTAACGGCCGAACCGGTCCGGCCGGGAAACACGGGCCGGCGCTATTTCGCGACCAACAGCAGCCGCGTAGTATACGAGCACACCGAGAGCTTCGGCAGCACCGTGCCGCTGTCTGGAGCGCCGCCGGGGGGGACGGAGTTGCGATGAACGGTGAGTTGCGGAAAAATAGCGCCCAGGTCGCTCCCATGCATTTCACCGCCCGTCGCTGGCTGCTGGCGTTTGCCGCCGTTGGCCTCCTCGCGTCCGGTACATCCACGTACGTGCACTACCGTCTGCTGCAGGACCGCGGTTACACGAGCTTCTGCGACGTGAACGCGACGGTGAGCTGCACGGAGTCGTACCTGAGCCAGTACGGGTCCATCGGGGGCGTGCCGGTGGCGCTGCTCGGGTTCCTCTGGTTCGCGCTTGCCGCGCTGCTGGCGTGGGTGGCGGAAGGCGGGCGTGGTGACGCCCGCGACAGCGCCCCCGGATATCTGTTCGTGCTCTCCACCCTCGCGCTCGCGATGGTGCTGTACCTCGGGTACGCCGCCTTCTTCGTGCTGAAGGTCGTCTGCGTGCTGTGCGTCGCCACCTACATTGCCGTCGCAGGGTTGTTCATCCTGTCGGGCAGCCTCATGGATTTTCCGATGACCACTCTTCCGAACCGCCTGGTGCGCGATTTCCGGCGCCTCCTGACCTCGCCCGTCGCCCTCGTCATCGCCATCGTCTTTGCCGGGGGAGCCGCCACGGCCATCGCGTTTTTCCCGAGGGAGCCCTCGGTGGAGCAGGCGCCGACGATCGCCAACGCGCAGAAGCAGGCCGGAGCGCAGACGGAGTTCGAGCGCTGGTATTTCTCGCAGAAGATCGCGGACCCCGGCGTCCCGATGGACGGGGCGAAGGTTCTCGTCGTGAAGTTCAACGACTACCAGTGCCCGGCCTGCGGCCAGAGCCACCGCGAGTACAAGCCGGTCCTCGCGAAGTACGCGGCGACTCACCCGGGGGCGGTGCGGCTCGTCACGAAAGACTACCCGCTCGATCCCGAGTGCAACTTCAACACGCCCAACGGCGTCCACCAGGCGGCGTGCGAGGCCGCGGTGGCCGCGAGGCTCGCGGCGCGCAACGGCAAGGAGGCCGCGATGGCCGAGTGGTTGTACGCGAACCAGGCGGGGCTCACGCCTCAGGCCGTGAAGCAGGCGGCGGCGAGCGTGGGCGGCGTCACCGATTTCGACGCGCAATATCAGAAGACGATCGAGGCCGTGAAGGCGGACATCGCCGCCGGTGGCGCGATCAACATCCGCTCGACGCCGACCTTCGTCATCAACGGTCGCATGATCGCCGGGTCGCTGCCGGCGCAGTACTTCGATGAGGCGATCGCGCTGGAGCTCAAGCGCGCCGGCGTCAAGGAGTAGCGTCGGGAACCGCTGAATGCCCGCCATCAGGACCGAGGCGCTCACCAAGGACTACCCGGTTGGCTTCTGGCGTCCGCGCCCCTATCGCGCGCTGGACGCGCTGTCGCTCGAGGTGCGCTCGGGCGAGATCTTCGGCTTTCTCGGCCCGAACGGCGCCGGCAAGACGACGACGCTCAAGCTGCTGATGCAGCTGGTGTTCCCCACGTCGGGCACCGCGGAGATCCTCGGGCGCCCCGCGGGCGACATCCCGGTCCGCCGGCGCATCGGCTACCTGCCGGAGAACCCGTACTTCTACGACCATCTCACCGCCGAGGAGCTCCTCGCGTATTTTGCGGGCCTCTTCGGCTACTCCGGCGCGGAGCGCGCCCGCCGCGTCGCGCGCCGGCTGGACGAGGTCGGCATCGGCGCGGAGCGGCGGCTCCAGCTCCGCACGTTCTCGAAGGGCATGGTGCAACGGGTCGGCATCGCGCAGGCGCTCATCAACGATCCCGAAGTCGTGTTCCTCGACGAGCCGATGTCGGGCCTCGACCCGCTCGGCCGCCGCGAGGTGCGCGAGCTGATGCTGCGGCTGCGCGCCGAGGGGCGCACGCTGTTTTTCAGCTCGCACATACTCTCGGACGCCGAGACGCTCTGCACGCGCGTGGCGATCGTCGCGGGCGGCCGGCTGCGCGCGTGCGGCTCGGTCGCCGACATGCTGGAGTTCCACGTCCGCGGCTGGGAGGTCGTCCTGGCGCACGTGCCTTCGTCCGCGCGGGGGACCCTCGCAGCACGATTCCCGCAGATGACCGAGATCTCGGAGGGACGCCTCGCGGTGGTGCTCCCGGCCGACGCCCGGCCGGAGCGCGTGCTGCCGGAGCTGACGGCGCTCGGCGCCTCCATCATCTCGCTGACGCCGTTGCGCGACACGCTCGAGGACGTGTTCGTGCGGCACGTCGAAGCGGCCGCGCCGGCCCCCGGCCGCGCGGTGGAGCCGCCGCGGTGACCGCCATCGGCCATATCGCGCTGAACGTCTACCGCGAGTCGGTGCGCGACCGCGTGCTCTACAACCTGGTCTTCTTCGCGCTCCTCATCATCGGCGCGTCGTACCTGATCGGCCAGCTGACCGCGGGCCAGGACGTCAAGATCATCAAGGACCTCGGGCTCGCGGCGATCGCGCTGTTCGGGCTCTTCATCGCCGTCTTCATCGGCATCGGCCTCGTGTCCAAGGAAGTGGAGCGCCGCAGCGTCTACGCGCTCATCGCCAAGCCGGTGCGCCGCGAGGCGCTCGTCGCGGGAAAGTACGCAGGCCTCGTGCTGACGCTGCTCGTGAACGTCGCGATCATGGTGGTCGTCTGGTACGCCGTGCTCGCCGTCATGGCGTGGACGACCGAGCCCCTCCTGAAGGCAGGATGGGAGGCGCCGGCCGTGGACCCGCGGCTCCTCCGGGCGGTGGCGCTGGTGTTTGTCGAGCTGATGCTCGTGACCGCCATCGCGCTGTTCTTCTCGACCTTCTCCACGCCCATCGTTTCGGCCGCCATGACCTTCGGCCTCTACGTCGCGGGGCACTTCGCCGCCGACCTGAAGAACCTCGGGTCGATCATCAAGTCGCCGGCCGCCGCCATGATCGGCAATGGCCTCTACTACGTGCTGCCAAACCTCGCGAGCTTCGACATCAAGGCGGAGGTCGTGCACGGCCACGACGTCCCGCTGCGCTACCTGTTGATCTCGTCCGGCTACGGGCTCCTCTACATCGCCGCGCTCCTGCTCGCCGCGATGTTCATTTTCTCGAGGCGCGATTTCAAATAGATGATGGCCCCGCGCATCCGCGCTTTTGCCGTCGCCGTCCTCCTGGCCCTCCTCGTGACCGCGACGGTGGCCCTGCAGGCGGCGCGCGACCGCGCGTTCCCGCGGACGGAGGTGGCCGATCGCTTCCTCTATCTCGAGTCGGGCGAGACCGCAAAACGACTCGCGCTGTCATTTGACGCGCTCGCGGCCGATATCTACTGGATTCGCACGCTCCAGCACTTCGGCGGCGATCGCCTCTCGCGGTCCCGCGACAAGAAGTACGAACTGCTGTACCCGCTCCTCGACCTGACGACGACGCTCGACCCGGACTTCACGGTGGCGTATCGCTTCGGCGCCATCTTCCTCGCCGAGCCGTACCCGGGCGGACCAGGCCGGCCCGATCAGGCGATCGGTCTGCTCAGGAAGGGCCTGCGGCACTCGCCGGAGAAGTGGGAGTACATGCAGGACATCGGCTTCGTCTACTACTGGGAACTCGGTGACTTCGGCCAGGCAGCCTCCTGGTTCCAGCGCGCGGGGCGGATTTCCGGCGCGCCCCCCTGGCTCGGACAGCTCGCCGCGACGATGCTGGCGCAGGGAGGGGACCGCGCGTCTTCTCGATTCCTGTGGCAGCAGATCGCCGCGAGCGCCGACGAAGGCTGGCTGAGGGGAGAGGCGCAGCGGCGGCTGGCGCAGCTCACCGCGATGGACCAGATCGACTGGCTGCAGTCGCGCGTGGCGGCCTTTGCCGCGGCGGAACCTGAAGACCCGCTCACGTGGGAGCGGCTGGTGCGCGCCGGCGTTTTCCGGGATGCCCCGCTGGATCCCACGGGCGTGCCGTACGAGCTGAATCCCTGGTGGGGCGCCATCACGGTCTCGCCCGAATCACGGCTCTGGCCGATGCCGACCGGCGAGCGCGTGCGCGTGGGGGTTGGCCGGTGAGGCCGCCACCGGCCGGAGCGCTCGTCACGCTCCTCGGCCTCGCCGTCGGCAGTTTCCTGAACGTCGTCATCTACCGGTTGCCGCGGCGCGAGTCGCTCGTGTGGCCCGGCTCCCGGTGCCCGCAGTGCGGCGCGGCCATCCGTTGGTACGACAACATCCCGGTCGCCGGGTGGCTGCTGCTCCGCGGCCGGTGCCGCGCCTGCCGGAAGCCGATCCCGGCCCGCTACCCGATCGTCGAATTCGTGACGATGGCCGCGTTCCTGCTGTGCTATTGGCGGTTCGGCGAGGACTTCCTGCTGATCCCCCGGCTGCTGTTGGTGGCCGCCCTCATCGCGCTGTTCGCGATCGATCTCGAGCACCAGTTGCTGCCCAATGCGATCACGCTGCCCGGCATCGCGGCCGGCGTGCTCTTCGCGCTGTTCCTGCCGCCGGGCATCCGCGATTCGCTGATCGGCGTCGCCGCCGGCGGCGGCGTGCTGTGGGTCATCGGCGAAGGGTGGTCGCGGCTGCGCGGCGTCGAGGCGATGGGATTCGGCGACGTGAAGATGCTGGCGATGGTGGGCGCGTTCCTCGGCTGGCAGCTCGTGGTGGTCACCTTCGTGCTGTCGTCGCTCGTCGGCGGCCTTGCCGCCGCCCTGCTGCTCGCCACGCGGCGGACCACCTGGACGAGCGCCATCCCGTACGGGACGTTCCTCGCGCTCGCGGCGTTCGTGGCGGCGCTCTGGGGTGAGGACCTCATGAACTGGTATCTTTCGTTCTACCTATGACCCGCGCCGGCTACCTGCTGCTCGGACTGACCGCGATCGTCGGCGTGCTGGCGGGCGTCATCGCGTTCGCCCTGATGCAGTTCGTGTCGGCCGCCCGCAACTTGAGGCGCGGCGCGAAGGAACAGGGGGGCGAGACCGTCTTCATGGCCGCCGCCGTCGAGGAGGCCGTCAACAAGCTCCGGCAGCAGGAGCGCGCGATGTCGCTGCGCGCCGAAGCCTCCGAGCGTCTCAGCGGGCAGATCATCGCGAACCTGACGTCCGGGCTGCTGGTGGTCGGCGAGGAGGGAAGGGTCGAAACCCTGAACCCGGCCGGTCGCCGGCTGCTCGGAATGCCGGATGCGGATTGGACGGGGCACTATCGCGACGTCCTGGCGGGGGCCGCACCTCTGGCCGGCGTGATCGAGGAGTGCATGACGAGCGCGCATCCGATCGTGCGTCGCGCGATTCGCGTCGGACGCGGCGGCACGACACACCTGGGCGTCACCGTCTCTCCCATGCGGGAAGGCCACGGCCCCGTCCAGGGCGCGGTCTGCCTGTTCAGCGATCTGAGCGCCGTCGTGGAACTCGAGGAACAGCTGCGGCTGAAAGACAGCCTCGCCCGGCTCGGCGAGCTGACCGCCGGGCTCGCCCACGAGTTCCGCAACGGCCTGGCGACGATCCACGGCTACGCCCGGCTGCTCGATCCCGAGAGGATGCCCGCGGAGTTCAAGCCCTATGTCGGCGGCCTGCGCGCGGAAACCGATTCGCTGCGGGAGGTCGTGACGAACTTCCTGAACTTCGCCAAGCCGGCGCAGCTCACGCTCGGACCCGTCGACATGCGGACGATCGCGGAGCGCGCCGCCGAGGACGTGCGGGGCGAAGTGGCCTCGCGCGGGGGAGCGGTCCGCGCGGCCGGCGCATTCGCGGACGTCCTCGGCGACGAAGTGCTCCTGCGGCAGGCGTTCAGCAACCTGTGCCGGAATGCGCTCGAGGCGTGCGCCGAGGCGGACCGCACGCCGCGCATCGCGATCCACTCGTCGGTCGACGCTCAGGCCGGCGTTCTGCGCCTCGTCGTGTCGGACAACGGCCCGGGAATCGATCCGGCCCTTGGCGATCGGGTGTTCCAGCCGTTTGTCACGGGCCGCAGCCGCGGGACCGGCCTCGGCCTCGCCCTCGTTCAGAAGATCATCGTCACGCACAACGGCCGTATCACCGCGGGGCGGAGCGAGGCCGGCGGCGCCGCCTTTCACGTCGCCTTGCCGCTGGCCGCGCCGGGCGCTTCCACTGCTGTTACCTAAGGTAACAAAATCGCACACGGCCCCTGCCGGACTCGCCAAAACCCGCACGGCGGCCTGGGCGCCAACTCTTTTGTTCTTGGGTCTTTAGGCTTCTGGCCTCGACGCGATTCGGCCGTGGCAGTGGCATTGCTCAGCTCCTGCCCAGAAAGACATCCGTCATGCGTGATGATCGCGGTTTTTCACTCGTCGAGATCCTGGCCGTCGTGGCAGTTATTGGCGTGATTGCCGCCGTGGCGACGCCACTGTGGCGAGACACCGTCGATGGAATGCGGCTCGGCTCGTCGACGCGCGAGCTGGAGCGGCAGTTGCAGGATGCACGGCTCAAAGCCGTCGCCACGAATCGCAAGATGCGCGTGCGTCCGAACTGTCCCGTGACGGGCCAGTACCGGATGGTGCAGGTCTTCGGCACGACGACCGCGGTGGATTCGCGCGACGTCAACGTCTCGCGCTGCGACGAGTCGCTGTACCCGTACGACGCCTCGAACCAGAACCCCGTGACCAAGCTGCAGGATGGCCCGGTCCGGCGGTTGTACGAGGGAGTGACGGTGACGCCGGAAACCGGCGTCAGCGCCGTGGAGTTCTGGTCCGACGGCCGCGCGTTCAAAGTCGACAGCGGCGGTGTGCGCGCCGCGATTGCGACGCCCATCACCATCACGCTGACCAGGGGCAGCAATACGAAGAGGATCACCGTCAATGGACTCGGCAAGATCCAGATCCCGTGAAACCGGCTTCAGCCTCGTCGAGGTGCTGATCTCGACCGGCATCCTGATGACCGTGTCGCTGGGCGTCGCGCAGATGTTCATTCTCGCGGGCACCGAGACGCGGCAGGGGAAGCCGGAGACGTCCGCCACCGCGCTCGCCGAGCAGAAGCTGGAGCAGCTCCGGGGTCTCACGTGGGGATTCGACACCGAGGGGCTCGGGTTGCCGGCATCGGACACGACGACGAGCCTGGCGAAGGATCCGCCGGACGCGACGGGCACCGGGCTGAACCCATCTCCCGCCGACGTCATGGAGAAGAACACGGCCGGGTTCGTCGATTTCCTCGACGGCAACGGCGCGTACCTCGGGACCGGCACGACGCCGCCGGTCAACACCGTGTACATCCGGCGCTGGTCGATCGAGCCGCTGCCCACCAACCCGAACAACACGCTGATCCTCCAGGTGTTTGTCACCACCAAGGACCGGGAAGCGCGCCGCGGCGCCGACACGAACAAGCGGTGGAAGCTGCCGGGCGACGCCTGGCTCGTGTCGATCAAGACGAGGAAGTCGTCATGAGGAAGGTGTCGCGCGCACGACGTTGGGAGGCGGGATACACGCTTGTCGAGATGCTGATCTCGACGGCGATCATGGTGGCCGTCACCGGTTCCATTTTCTCGCTGGTGAATCCGGCGCAGGGAACCTCGCGCATTCAGCCCGAGGCGGCCGACATGCAGCAGCGGGCGCGCATCGGCGCCGAGATGCTGTATCGCGACCTGGTGATGGCCGGCGCCGGTCCCTACCAGGGGAGTGCCACGGGCAGCCTGGCCACCTACTTTGCGCCGATCCTGCCGCGCAGGCTCGGCAAGATCAGCCCGGACGCCTCCACGGTGTACAAGGACAACACGCTGACGATCGTCTACGTGCCGAACACCGCGTCGCAGACGACCATCCGCACCGACATGCCGCTCACCTCGTCGGAACTCAAGGTCAATCCACAGGTGGGTTGTCCCGTTGCCTCGCCGCCGGATCCGCTGTGCGGCTTTACGGAAGGGGAGTCCGTGCTGGTCTTCGATCCCTCCACCGGGGGGTTCGATACGTTCGTCATCACGCGGGTGCAGGAAGACTCGCTGATGCTGCAGCACCGCGGCCAGACCCTGTCGCAGGTCTACGGGAACAATTCCGCCGTGACAGAGGCGCAGTACCACACCTACTACCACGATGCGGCGGCGAATCGGCTGATGCACTACGACGGCGTCGACACCGACGTGCCGGTCCTCGACAACGTGGTCGATCTCAAGTTCGAGTACTGGGGGGATCCCAATCCGCCGAAGGCGCCGGTGCCGAGTCCTTCAACGGGGACCAACTGCGTCATGTCTGCGGGAGTGCCGCGGCTGGCGACGCTCGCGGCCACCACCGGCTCGCTCGTGCGCCTGTCGAGCAGCATCCTGACCGACGGCGCTCCCGCATGGTGCGGCACGGGCACGAACCAGTTCGACCCGGACCTGTTCCGCGTCCGCAAGGTGTCCGTGCTGCTTCGCGTGCAGGCCAGCGATTCCTCGATGCGCGGACCCGCGGGGACGTTCTTCAGGAGAGCGGGCGCGGGCG
Source organism: Acidobacteriota bacterium (assembly GCA_016184105.1). Taxonomy (NCBI): domain Bacteria; kingdom Pseudomonadati; phylum Acidobacteriota; species Acidobacteriota bacterium. Next base: position 17,179 of record JACPDI010000015.1, on the reverse strand, counting down.
CGGGGCCCGGCGGCTGGATTCCGGACTACGAGGTCAAGTTCGACGTCACGCCGCGCAATCTCAACCTGGGGCGATAAATGACGCGCGCATTCACTTTCGGCGGGCCGGACAACGAGCGCGGCGCCGCGCTGATCACGGCGCTCCTCGCGACGATGCTGCTGACGGCGCTCGGGATGGCGGCGCTGCTCGTCTCGAGCACGGAAGGGATGATCACGGCCAACTACCGCCGTTCGAGCGAAGCCCTGTACGCCGCCGACGCCGCGATTGAACGCGCGATGCAGGACGTGCTGATGGTGCCCCGCTGGAACGACATCCTCTCGGGTGGCACGGCAGGCGTGCCAGCGGTGTCCGGTTTCGCCTCGAGCTTCGTGACGGGCAGCGCCACCGCCGCCCTCTCGCTGCCGGCCGGCGGCACAGTCACGCTGTGCTGCGGCACCGATTCGGTGAGCGCACAGCTCCAGAACGAGACCAACACGCTGAACCTCTGGTCCACCAACAACCCGACCTGGCGCCTGTACGCGTGGGGGCCGATGGAGGGCGTGCTGCCGACCGCCACCGTGGACAGCGACGTCTTCGTGGCGGTGTGGATTGCCGACGACCCGTCGGAGTCTGACGGCAACCCGCTGGAGGACACCAACGGCGTTCTCACGATCCACGCCGAGGCGTACGGCGGCGGCGGGACACGGAAGATCGTCGAGGTGACGGTGGCGCGCACGGTGGGCACGGAAATCGAGCGCGGCCAGATCGCCCAGCGCGGTCAGGAGGAGTTGAACCAGCGCGCCCGCAAGGCCGCGGTACAGATGCCGGGGCGGGCGCTCACGCGATCGCGCATGAACACCGCATCCGGAACGATGGTGAGGCAGTGATGACGAACCGGGGAACACGATTCACGCACGGCCGGGCCCTGCTCGCGGGCGCGCTCGTCGCGGCGGCGGCGCAGCCTGCCGGCGCGCAGCTCGACCCGCTGTTGTTCGTCAAGCGCGTGCCGCCGACCGTCATCATCGTCATGGACACCTCGCGCAAGATGCTGGAGGACGGCCAGGGCCGGCACTACGACACCAATACGTTCTCCGTGGCGGACGATCCGGCGGTGGCCTCCGCCCTCGGCGTGGACGCGCTGGCCGCGACCTACCGGCGGAAGTTCGTCGGCCTCGACTGGGACGGCGTCCAGGATGACAACAAGAAGTACATCGCGACCGATATCATCGCGGTGTCCAACACGTCCGCTGAGTACAGCACGTTCTGGGACGTGACGCGCTTCGAGATCGCCAAGAGGGGGATTGCCAGCGCGGTTGCCGGCAACGACGGCATCGTCAGGTGGGGCCTGGTCAAGCTTCGGCAGGACAGACCGTTCTGGCGCGTCACGCCCAACTGCGACAAGCCCGTGAACCTCTCAGGCCATGCCGTCCTTGGCGCCGCCACCGACGTGGCGCCCTGCTCCGGCGGTGGCACCGGAAAGTACGGCCTGTACTCGCCCGGCATCCCCACCAACGGCCTCGCGAACTACGCGATCGAGACGCTCCAGGGCGGTGGCGCGGCGGTCGTCAGCCCGGCGGCGGGCTCGGGGTCGTCGGTTGTCACGATGGTCTCCAAGCCGCTGCTCGACAGCACCGGCCTCATTCCGGCCAGCCGCGGCGGGCAGGGCTACACCGATCGCCCGCTGACGCACGCGCTCGACGACGCGAAGAAGATGGCGCAGGACGCGATGGCCGCCGACGCCGCCGCGACTCGCTCCTGCCGCAACACGATCGTGGTGCTGGTCACCGGCGGGAAGGATTCCGGAAACTCTTCTTATCTGTCCTCGCACGACATCTCCGCCACGGCCTCAAGCTTCCGGAGCGTCTCGGGTGGCGGCGTGACCAGGCCGGTCCCGATTTACGTGGTGGCCGTGAAGCCGGCCGCCGCTGAAGAGACCGACCTGCGCACCGTGGCCACCAACAGCGGCGGCCAGTACTTCAACGTGACCGACGCAGACGGCGTCGCGCGGGCCGTGAACCTCGCCGTCCAGGCCGGGTTCTCGCGGGCGGCAGACTTCGACACGGGCGCGGCGAGCGAGTTCACCGGCGTCAGCCCGATCATCGGCACCGTCAACCTGAAGAACGCGGCCGACGCGAGCGGAACGGCGCTGACCAACACCGAGATTCGCAAGAACGACATCCCAACCGAAGCCATCGTGCCGCAGCGGAGCAACGTGTTGATCTCCGCGGGATTCTCGCTGCCCGGTTTCGACGGGAAGATCCGGGCGTTCCGCACGTACAGGCCCGTGCGGGATACGACGAAGGTGTCCGGCTGGCGGTTCGACTCGGCCGGCACGCGGCTGTGGCCCGACCTCGATTCGCGGCCATCGCTGGCGGGGATCGCGCGCACGCCGGCGGATTCGGCGACGCGGAACATCTACACGGCCATTCCGAACGGCGCGGGAGGCGCGACGGTTGTCGCCTTTACCACGGCGAACGTCACGACGCTGTCGCCGCACCTCGCGCTGCCGGCCTCGACGAGCGCGACCGACTTCATTTCCTGGTACCGGGCGCTGCCGCTCGGGGCAGTTATCGGATCCACGCCGGCCCTGATGGATCCCCCATCTCTCGATCCACCGCCCGACAGCGACTACGGCCGGCCTGACGACTCGACCCTGACCTTCGCGGCGACGCACAAGAATCGTCGCGCGCTCATTTTCGTCGGCGCCAACGACGGCATGATCCACGCGATCGACGCGCGTACCGGGTACGAGCTGTGGGCATTCATCCCGTACAACCTGCTGCCGAAACTGAAGGCGCTGGCCGACGGGCAGCCCGTGGAGGAGTTCGAGTATTTCGTGGACAGCTCGCCGAAGATCGCCGAAGTGAAGATGAACACGGCCGAAGGCCACAGGTGGCGCAGCCTGCTCATCATGGGCGAGGGGCCGGGAGGCACGTTCTACCAGGCCTTCGACGTCACCGAGGCGGGCATGGGAGTGGCACCCGAACAGGGCAGTCTCACCGACGTGCAGACGCTTCTGCAGACGTTCGACACGCCGAACGAGAGCATCCAGTTCCTCTGGGCGTTCCCCAACTACAACAGCTTCGACCCGGCCATTACCGCCACCATTCCGGTCAGCGATGTCACCCCGGGAGGCCAGGCGAAGTTCTACGGTGACCTGAAGTCGAGCGCGACCTTCGCGGAAAAGACGGTGGGCTTCACGTGGTCGGACCCGGCCGTCGGTCCGCTCAACCAGGACCGGACCACCAACGTCGTGATGGTGGGGTCTGGATACTTCCCGGCCGTGGAAACGTCCACGAGCTTGCAGCGCGGCGGCGCGACCGCGCCGGCCGCGGGCAGGACCTTCTACCTGCTGAAGGTCGAGGACGGGACGCTGCTCGGAAACCCCACGGGCGGCTCGTGCTCGGGCACCGGGTGCTTTGACGTGGGCGACGCGGTCTCTCCCGGCATCAAGAACGCGCTGCAGGCGGACCCCAGCGCCGCAGGCGACAACGGGGTGCCGATCGTGAAGAAGGCATACCTGGGCGATCTCGACGGCAATTATTGGCGGTTCGATTTCGGTGTGAGCGGCAGCGTCTCTGCATCGCTCATGAAGGCGACCGCGCAGCCGATCTTCGGATCGTCGGCATTGTTGTTCATCGGCAGCGCGGACGTGTACATGTTCTTCGCGACCGGGAGCGACCTGCTTCCCACGACGTCTCCGTACGGCGTCGGCACGTTCAAGCTGTACGCCTTGAAAGACAACGCCCCTACGGGCGCCGGTGCAACCGAGAAGTTCACATACAGCCTCGCGGCGGTCACCGACGTGGGGGGGATTGCCAACGGCGAGCGCGCGTCCACCGCGCCGTCGGTCGCGGGTGACATCGTGTTCTTCACCTCCACGACCGAAAGCGCTTCGAATGCGTGCAGCGACTTCACCGGGAACCTGTACGCGTTCACCTATCTCGGCGGCGCGGCCTACGACACGAGCGGCAACGACCGGCTCGATGCCGGAGAGAGCCCGAGGATCAAGCAGACGCCCGGGCGAGCGACGGCGCCGTTCATCGTCGACCAGCACCTCTACTTCGGCACGGCGGGATCGACCGGCTTCCAGATCGAAATGTTTGGCGACCCGGAGGACTTCAACAACGGCGTCGGCCAGGTTGGCATCCGCCTCCTGTCGTGGCGGGAGATTCGATAGATGAACGCCGTTGTCATCTGCCAGCACTGCGGCGCGAAGATCCGCGCCGGGCGCGAGCGGTGCCCGCGCTGCCGCGAAAGGCTGACGGGCGCCGAGGCGGTTTCCGCCACGCCGCGGTTCGACGTGAACCGCGCGGCGCCGTTTGCGGTCGGCGCGCTCGCGGTCGTCGCGCTCGTGACCGCTTTCGCCCTGTGGCGGCAGGCATCCAACACCGTTGACGTCTCTGTGCAGGCCGCGCCGGTCCCGGCGCCAGCCGCCGCTTCAGCAGCCCCGGTGGCGACGGCGCCGGCACCGCGGAGCGCCGGCAAACCCGGCGAGCTGCCCTTCCTCGACTCGCGCTACGCGGGCGGCACCGCCTATGCCGCCGGTGAATACGAGCGCGCCGTGGCGCTGTACCGTGAAGCCGTGCAGCGGAATCCGCGCGACGCCGAGTCGTGGAGCAACCTCGGGCAGGTCCTCGTCCGGCTCAATCAGCATGACGAGGCGGCCGGCGCGTTCCAGCGGGCGATTGCCTTGAACGGGGACCGCTGGGCCTATCACTTCAACCTGGGCCGCGTGCTGGGACTGCTGGAGCGTTGGGACGAATCGGTCGCCAGCTACCAGCGGGCGCAGCGCCTGTACCCCGACGACTACGCCGTGGCCTTCAATCTCGGCCTCGCGCTGCGCAAGAAGGGTGACGAGGCGGGGGCCGCGCAGCAGTTCCAGCGGGCGATCGAGCTCGACCCGCAGGAGCCGACATTTCACATGTCGCTCGCGATCAGCCACGACAAGCTCGGCCGGAAGGACGATGCGCTGGCGGAGTATCGCAAGACGCTGGAGCTGGCGCCAGAAGCGCCAGAAGCGCCGCAGATTCGCGCCCGGATCGACGCTCTGCTAAAATAATCACAACCATGGGAGCCTGGGGACGTCTTCTCACCGTGGCGCTCGCCGCGCTGGCCTTTGGTGTGGCCGGCGTGTCGGCGCAGTCGCTCGGAGAAGTGGCGAAGAAAGAGCAGCAGCGCCGGAAGACGACGACCAAGACCGCCGGGAAGACGTACACGAACCGCGACCTCGGTCCCGGCGGGATTCGCCCGCCCACGCCTCCCGCGCCTGCTGCGCCGGCGAGCCAGACGGCGGGGCCCGGCGGCCTGGCGGCCACCGAGGCGGAGAAAGCCAAAGCGGCCGAGCAGCCCGAGGCCAAAGATCCCCGGGAAACCGAGGAGTACTGGCGCGGCCGCATGGAAGGCGCGAAGGCCGAGCTCCGGCGAAACGAGATGTTTCTCGAGGCGCTTCAGAGCCGCCTCAATGCGCTCACCACCGATTTCGTGAACCGCGACGACCCGGCCCAGCGCGCGGTCATTGCCACCGACCGGCAGAAGGCGCTGGCCGAGATGGAGCGCACCACGCAGCTCGTCTCACAGCTCAAACAGCAGATCGCCGACATCGAAGAAGAAGCCCGCCAGGCCGGCGTGCCGCCCGGCTGGATCCGGTGAACGCCGTCCCCGCTCAGATCCTCATCGTCGAAGACAAGGACTCGCTGCGCACGATGCTGCGGCTTGCGCTCGAGCGCGCCGGCCACGGCGTGCTGGAGGCGCGGGACGAGCCCGAGGCGGTGCGCCTGTTGAGCGATTCGCGCCCGGCGATCGTGCTGTCAGACCTCCGGCTGCCCACCGGCGACGGCTTTGGCGTCCTGCGCGCCGCGAAGGAGATCGATCACGACATCCCCGTCATCGTGATGACCGCGTACGGCAGCATCGAGGATGCGGTTGCGGCGATGCGGGAGGGGGCGCTGGATTTTCTGGCGAAGCCCGTCGATCCCGACCACCTGCTGCTCATGGTGTCTCGTGCGCTCGAACAGCGGCGGCTCGTGACGGAGAACCTCCTCATGAAGGAGGAGCTGGCGATCCGTCGCGGCGCGCCGCACATCGTCGGCGAGGATCCGTCGCTGCGCCGCGTGCTGGCGTCGCTGCAGCGGGCCGCCGCGACCGACACGACGGTGCTGATTGAAGGGGAGAGCGGCACGGGGAAGGAGCTTTTCGCCCGCACGCTGCACGCGTTCAGCCCGCGCTCGGGCGACCCGTTTGTCGCCATCAACTGCGCGGCGATCCCGGAAACGCTGCTGGAGTCCGAGCTGTTCGGGCACGAAAAGGGGGCGTTCACCGGGGCCGTGGCGCGGAAGCCGGGCAAGTTCGAGATGGCGCACCGCGGTACGCTTTTCCTCGACGAAATCGGGGATCTCCCGCTCGCGTTGCAGGCCAAGATCCTGCGCGCGCTCGAAGAGAGGCGTTTCGAGCGGCTCGGCGGCACCTCGTCGATCCAGGTGGACGTGCGGCTGGTGGCGGCGACCAATCGCGACCTGAAGGCCGCGGTGGCGGCGCGCCGCTTTCGCGAAGATCTCTACTTCCGGCTCTCGGTGTTTCCGATCCAGATCCCCCCGCTGCGCGACCGCAGGAATGACATCGCGCTGCTCACGCGGCACTTCGTCGATCGCTTCTGCCGGGAGTTGAAGAAGAAGCCGATGGCCGTTTCGCCGGCGGCGCTCGAGTCGCTGCAGCAGTACGCCTGGCCGGGCAACGTCCGCGAGCTGCAGAACTGCATCGAGCGGGCGGTCATCCTCGCCGACGGCGACACGCTGCAGCCGCGCCACCTCAATCTGTCCTTCGCCGCGACGCAGGAGGAGCACGCGGCGGATCCCTGGGACCAGATCGATCTCTCCGGCTCGATGACCGACGCCGTGCGACGCGCCACCGCTGAAGTCGAACGGCGCAAGATCGTCGAGGCGCTCCGCGAGAGCGGCAACAACAAGCCGCGCGCCGCCGAGCTCCTGCAGGTGAGCTACAAGACGTTTCTCGGGAAACTGAAGGAACACCGCATCGAATAGGCAGCCATGGCCAAGACACGCGGCGCCGGCCGGCGGAAGAAGCCGGCCGCGAATACCGTCGGCCTCACCGCGACCGAGACGGCGATCGTCAGCGCCGGCGCGACGGACCGGCTCGCGCGGCAGGTCGAAGGGGACGGCGGCGCCATCCTCGCCCGCTACCGCGAGCCGTTCGGCGGAACCGACGTCCTGATCGTCGCGCTTCCGATCGATCGCGTCGAGCCCACGCCGTATCAACGCGATCCGTCGGACGCGCACGTCAAGCGCCTCATGGCCGTGTTCGAGAAGCTCGGGAGATTCCTCGATCCGATTATCGCCATCCGCTACAACGATGCGTACTGGACGCCGAACGGCAACCACCGCCTCCAGGCCTTGCGAAAGCTCGGTGGCAGGAGCATCGTCGCGCTGCTCGTCCCGGACGCGGAGGTCGCATTCAAGATCCTCGCGCTCAACACCGAGAAGGCGCACAATCTGCGCGAGAAGTCGCTCGAGACGATCCGCATGGCGCGCGCGCTGGCGGAGGAGAGCGATCGGCCCGAGCGCGAGTTCGAGTTCGAGTTCGAGCAGGCGGCTTTCCTCACGCTGGGGCCGGCATACGAGGAGCGCGGGCGCCTCAGCGGCGGCGCGTACCATCCCCTGCTGCGGCGCATCGATGGCTTCCTGGACCAACCGATGTCGCGCGCGCTGAGGGAACGCGAGCGCCGCGCGAAGAAGATCCTCCAGGTCGACGACGCAGTCGCGGATATCGTCGAGCGGCTGAAGGCCAGGGGGCTGACCAGCCCCTATCTCAAGCCGTTCGTCGTGGCGCGCATCAATCCCATCCGCTTCTCGAAATCCACAGCGTTCGATTTTGACGACGTGATCGAGCGGACGTTGAGGCAGGCGGGGAAGTTCAACGTGGACAGGGTCCGCCAGCAGGATGTGGCGCGGGCGGGAGGGGCGGCGGCCGACGACGAGTAGCGCGCGGGCGGCCGCATGGGATGGGCTGCCGGGCCGCAGCAACCGGCTGTTCGATGCCCTGGCGGCCCTGGCGTGCGCACTCGCGCTCGTCACCGCGTTCCAGACCGTCGACGGCCTGCGGTGGCCTCACGCCGCCGACCACTTCCGCGACCTCGCGCAGGCGCAATCCGCGCTGGACGGCCACCCTCTCGCCGATCCGTCGTATGCAGGCGAGTGGCTCTGGTACAACCCGCTGGTGCCCTGGCTGACGGCGCTCGGGATATTCCTGGGCCGGCTCACCGGGGTCGCGGTGATGCCCGAGACCTTCCACGTGCAGGCGGGCCCGTGGGTGAACCTGCTGGGCCCGGTCGCCTTCTACGCGCTGGTGCGACGCGTCAGCGGGGGCGGCGCCGCGCTGTGCGCGCTGATCATCTTCCTGTTCTTCAACTCCCGATACGATTCGGCGCTGCACCAGGCCAGCTATTCGCCCTGGCTGTTCGCGGCCACGTTCGCGCAAGGCCTGTTCTTTCTCGCGGTGCGGCTCGCGCTCTGGGTGCGCGAGCGGGAGACCGCCGGCCGTGCAGCCGTGCTGGGGGCCGCGGCCGGCCTGCTGCTGCTGGCGAACACCACCCCGGCACTCGTGCTCGGCGCGGTTGCCGTCCGGCTGTTCAGCGCGCGGACGGTGTCGATCGCGGGCGGCGTCGCGATCGCGATGGCGAGCCCGCTCCTGTACTCGATCGTCGTTCACTACCGGTTTCAGGTCCTCAACGCCGTGCCGATGACGAGCGAACCGTGGCTGCCGGCGAGCTTCGCGCGCGTTCCCGAGCTGCTGGTCCCGAACCTCGTGATCTTCGCGCTGGCTGCGGGCGGCTGGTTCCTGGTCGGGGAGCGCGCGGTCCGCGCCTGGCTGTGGTCCGCGGCGCTCCTGATGGCGTACGGGCTCACGCGCGATCTGCTGCCATCGCTGCCGCCGGTGGTGGCCACATTTCATTTCTGGCGGTACACGATGGCCGCCGTGACCGTCTTCGCCGGCGCGGCATGCTGGTGGCTGTGCGTCAGGGCGGCCGGCACGCGCGCGCCGCTGCTGCTGGCGGCGGCCTCGGTCGCCGCCGTGGCCCTCGCGTACCCCGGCTACGTGGATCGCCCGGACTCCTGGGGTCGGGCGATCGCGCTCCGGCGGTCGCCCGACGCGCCGCTCGTCGGCGAGTACCTGCGCCGTACCACGCCGCCCGATACGGTGGTCCTGTCGGTCAACGAGGCCTCGCAGAACGTCGTGGCCGCGGCGGGGCGCAGGGTCGTCGCGCTCGACCCGATGCTGTCGAATCCATACGTGGACGTCGCCCGCCGCGCGATCGCCCAGGAGCGCATGTTCGCCGCGCTCGGCGGCGGAGACTCGGCGCGTTTCCTCGAGCTGGCGCGGGAGTATCGCGTGACGCGAGTCGTCCTGCTCGACGCCGCCGCCTGCCGCGCGGCAGATCGCGCGCCGCTGGTGATCGTGCAGCGCTTCAGCCGCGCGTGCGTGCTGGCGATCCGGGCGTCAGCGCAGGCCGATCCCGAGCAGTGACGCGCGCAGCTCGTCTTCCATCACATCGTCGAGGACAATGGCGCTGCCGATCGAGGTGATCGCCACGAACTTCAGGCGGCGATTCACCACCTTCTTGTCGTGCCGGATCGCGTCGAGCACCTGGCCGGCCGCCAGGTCGGCGACCGGGGGAAGCGGGCCCATCTGCACGATCACCTTCTGCAGCCGCTCGAAGGCCTCGCGTTCGGTGACGCCGCGCGCGACGCCGAGCGCCGCCGCGGCGAGCATGCCGCAGGCGATGGCTTCGCCGTGGCGGAAGCGGCGGTACTTCGTGACCGCTTCGATGGCGTGTCCCGCCGTGTGCCCGAAATTCAACAACCGGCGGACGTCGTGCTCGCGCTCGTCGGTCTCGACGATGGCCGCCTTGATCCGGCACGAGGCCGCGATGACCGGCAGAAGCGCGACCGGATCACGCGAGAACAGCGACGCGAGGTCCTGCTCCAGCCGCGCGAACAGCTCCGCGTCGGCGATGGCGCCGTACTTCACGACCTCGTACAGGCCGGCGCGAAACTCCCGCCGCGGCAGCGTGGCGAGCAGCGAGGGGTCGATCGCAACCGCCGCGGGCGCGTGAAACGCGCCGATGAGATTCTTGCCGAGCGGGTGATTGACGCCGACCTTGCCTCCAATGCAGCTGTCGACCTGTCCCAGCAGCGTGGAGGGGACGTGCGCGAGCGCGATGCCTCGCAGGTACGTCGCGGCGACGAACCCGGCCATGTCGCCGATGACACCGCCGCCGACCGCGACAATGGCGCTCCCGCGGTCCGCCTCCGCTCGAATCAGCGCCTCGTAGGCGCGTCCCACCGTCTGGAGGTTCTTGTACCGCTCGCCGTCGGGCACCAGGATCGGTTCCTCGGCGGTCAGGCCGCTCAACACGCGCTCGCCGTGAAGCCGCCAGACCTGCGGGGACGAGATGACGAACCGCCGCGTGGGCAGTCCCGCCGCATCGAACACGTCGTCGAGCCGCTGCGCCACGCCGTGCGCGATCTGGACCTCGTACGAGCGCGCGCCGGCCCTGACAGTGAGCAGAGTTGTTTCCATGACGAGGTTCATAGGATAGTACACCGTTTGAAGATCGAAACCGACTTCCTCATCGTTGGCAGCGGGATCGCCGCGCTTCGCGCGATCGTCGCGCTGGGCGACGCGGGCGAGATTGTCGTGCTGACCAAGGCCGACCCGCGCGAGGGGAGCACGGGCTACGCCCAGGGAGGCATCGCCGCGGCATTCGGGGCCGACGACAGCATCGACCTGCACGTGGCCGACACGCTCGCCGCCGGCGACGGGCTGTGCGACGAGCCCGCCGTCCGGCTCCTCGTGTCCGAGGGGGTGCGCTACGTGCGCGAGCTGATCGACTGGGGGGCCGCCTTCGACCGGGACAGCGGCGGACGTCCGGCGCTCGCGCGCGAGGGGGCGCACTCGGTGCGGCGCGTGCTCCATGCGCGCGACGCGACGGGGCGCGAGATCGGCCGCACGCTGTGGCGCAGGGCTGGAATTACCGCCGCGCCGCGCGTGCTCCAGCACGCGCTCGCCGTCGAGGCGATCGTCGAGCATGGGCGGTGCGCCGGCATGCGGTTCATGCTGCCGGACGGGCGGGAAGGGATCGCGCGCGCCCGCGCGACGCTGCTCGCCACGGGCGGCGCCGGCCAGGTCTATCGTGAGACGACGAACCCGTCCGTGGCGAGCGGCGACGGTGTCGCGATCGCGTACCGCGCGGGCGCCCGCGTCGGGGACCTCGAATTCGTCCAGTTCCACCCCACGGCGCTGAACGTGCCGGACACGCCCCGGTTCCTGCTCTCCGAGGCGCTGCGCGGCGAAGGGGCGCGGATCGTGAATGAGGCGGGGGACGCGTTCATGCAGCGCGTGGACCCGCTGGGCGACCTCGCGCCGCGCGATCGCGTGGCGCGCGCCATCGCGCGCGAATCGGAGCGCACCGGGCGGCCGATCTACCTCACGTTGCAGCACCTCGAGCCGCGATTCGTGCACGACCGGTTTCCCGAGATCGCGGCGGCCTGCCGGCAGGCGGGGCTGGACCTCGCGCGGGATCGTATTCCCATCGGCCCGGCGGCGCATTACATGATGGGAGGTGTCTGGACCGACACGTCGGGGCGCACGACCGTGCGCGATCTCTACGCCGCCGGTGAAGTGGCGTGCACGGCGGTGCACGGCGCGAACCGTCTCGCGAGCAACTCGCTTCTCGAGGGACTCGTCTTCGGCGGCCGCGCCGGAGAAGCGATGCGCGTGGGACCGACGGCCCCGGATGCGGCATGGCCGGCGGGCGCCGCGGCGCCGCCCGCGTGCCCCGGCGAGGGCGCGGGCGCGCCATGGCGGCCATCGCTCGACGTCGCGACGATTCGGGACGTCATGTGGCGGCGCGTCGGGTTGTTTCGCGACCGCGAGGGGATTGCCGCCGCGCTCTCGCAGTTCGAGCCCGCGTGGGACAGCCTTCGCGCGCACCGTGCCTCCGGCGGCCGCCTGGACGCCGCCGGGTGGCAGGTCGCCAACCTGCTGACCGTCGCCCTCCTGATCGCGCGGGCGGCACTCCGCCGCGAGGAAAGCCGCGGCGGGCACTACCGGACGGATTTCCCGGCACGCGACGATCTACACTGGAAACGACACATCTTCGAGGACATCGAGAACAACCAGAATGGCTGATAAGGACGAAGGGGTCACGCCCCAATCGCAGGATTTTTCGCAGTGGTACCTGGACGTCGTCCGGCGCGCCGAGCTTGCCGACTACACGCCTGTCAAGGGCTGCATGGCCATCCGTCCGTACGGGTTCCGGATCTGGGAGCTGATTCAGCAGGCCTTCGACCAGCGCTTCAAGGCGACCGGCCACGTGAACGCGTACTTTCCCTTGTTCATCCCGCAGAATCTCCTGATGCGCGAGGCCGAGCACGTGGAAGGCTTCGCGCCGCAGGTCGCGTGGGTGACCCGCGGCGGCGCCGAGGAGCTGGCCGAGCCGCTCGCGGTGCGGCCCACATCCGAGGTGATCATCGGAACGCTCTACTCGAAGTGGATCAAGTCGTGGCGCGACCTGCCCGTGCTCATCAACCAGTGGTCCAACGTCGTGCGCTGGGAGAAGGTGACGCGCCCGTTCCTGCGGACGACCGAGTTCCTCTGGCAGGAAGGGCACACCGCGCACGAAACGGCGGAAGAGGCGCAGGAAGAGACCTTGAAGATCCTCGCCCTCTACAAGGAGTGCTGCGAGACCGAGCTGGCGATGCCCGTCATTGACGGGCAGAAGAGCGAGAGCGAGAAGTTCGCCGGGGCGTCACGCACCTACTCCATCGAAGCGCTGATGGGAGATGGCCGCGCGCTGCAGGCGGGGACGTCGCACAATCTCGGGCAGAACTTCGCGAAGGCGTTCGACATCCAGTTCCAGGGGCGCGACAAGGTCCTGCAGCACGCCTGGACCACCTCGTGGGGCGTGTCCACGCGCCTCATCGGCGGCATCATCATGACGCACGGCGACGATCACGGCCTGATCCTGCCCCCGCGCGTCGCGCCGCACCAGGTGGTGATCGTGCCGATCCCGCGCGGAAACTGGCGGGAGACCGTGCTGCCACGCGCGAAGGCGCTGCAGGCGGCGCTCGCCCGCGCCGGCGTGCGCGTCCTGCTCGACGACAGCGACGCGAACACGCCCGGATGGAAGTTCGCGGAGTGGGAAATGCGCGGCGCGCCCCTCAGGATGGAGATCGGGCCGAAGGACCTCGAGAAATCGCAAGTGGTGCTCGCACGGCGGGACACGCGCGAGAAGTCGATGGTCCCCATGGAGGGGCTGGTCGAGCGCGTCACGGCGATGCTCGACGACATCCAGCAGTCCCTGCTCGCCCGGGCGGTGAAGTTCCGCGAGGAGCACACGTCGCAGGCCGACGACTACGAGGAGTTCAAGCGCCAGATGGAAGGGCGTCCCGGCTTCGTCATTGCCGGATGGTGCGGCGGCGCGGACTGCGAGGCGCTGATCAAATCCGAGACGCAGGCGACGCTCAGAAATATCCCGCTGGCATCGACCAACCGTCACCGCCGGTGCGTCAAGTGCGGCAAGCCGTCGCCGGCGGACGCGTGGTTCGCGAAGGCGTACTGATTGAGCGGCGCGTGGTGAACAGGAGCGCCGCCGCAGCCGTCGGGATCTTTCTGCTCGTCGCGTCGGTCTACGTGCTGGCCTCCCCGGGCCGCATCGACATCATCGACGGGCAATATCGCTTCGAGGTCGCGCGGAACCTTCTCGACATCGGCTCGCCGCAGATCCGGGACCGATACCTGGGCGGCGGCGCGACCAGGGGGCGCGGCGGGCGCTACTACGTCGGATACGGGCTGGCGGGCTCCGTGGTCTCGCTGCCGCTCGTTGGGGCGGGCAGGGCCGGCGACGCCTCGGGCGCAGCGTCGATCGATCGGCAGCAGTTCTTCTTCTCCCTCACGTCCCCCGCGTTGGGCGCCGCGACGGCGGCACTGTTGTTCGTGTTCTATTTGACGCTCGGAGTCTCCCGACGTTCCGCGTTCCTCTGGACCATGGTTGCGGCCTTCGCCACGCTGGCGTTTCCGGCCGCCACGTCGGTGTTCGACCAGGTGCAGCACAGCTTTTTCGTCCTCGCCGCCTGCTTTTTCGCGTTCCTGGGAGCGCGCCGCGACTCGGTGCCGCTGGCGGCCGCAGGCGGACTGGCGCTGGCCGTGCTCGTGAATTTCCAGGAAGCCTACGCCATCTTCTTTCCGACGCTCGGCCTCGCGACGTTCGCCGCGGCCCGTCCGGCGGCCGGACAGCAGCGGCGCGCGCTGATCCGCTACGTCGTCTTCATGGGGGTGGGCGGCCTCGGCCTGCTCGCCTGGGCCGGGATCAACTACGTCCGGTTCGAGCACGTGCTCTTCAGCGGGAAGGGGGTCAATCACCCCGCGGTGCTCGGCGATCCCCTGGTCGGCTTGACCGCGCTGCTGTTCAGCCCGGGCAAGTCCATATTCCTCTACAGCCCGCCCGTGCTGCTCGCGCTGTTCGGCGTGCGTGAGCTGTTCCGGCGCGAGCGGCGGCTGGCGCTCGCCACCCTGACCGCGTCGCTGGCGCACCTCGCGCTGGTGTCATCGCTCTCGTTCTTCGCGGGCGACTGGTGCTGGGGGCCGCGCTACTTCGTGCCCATCCTGCCGCTTCTCGCGCTCGGCCTGCCGATGTTCCAGGTGCGGGCACGATCCGACAGGGTTCTCCTGCCGGTGCTGGTCGCCGCCGGCCTCGCCGTGCAGGTGATGGCCATCAGCGTGGATCACCACCGCTTCTTCTACGAACGCGGCCTCCCGGCCTTTTTCTGGGACGGAAATCCGCAGTTCTACTTCCGCGAATCCGCGCTGCTGAACCGCCCGGGCGAGATCCTGGAGGCCATCAGGCACGGCGTGCCGCCGGAGGCGGATGCGTTCAGGCCGGGTCCCTACCCGGACCTGCTCACGTATGCGGTCTTCGGGGGATGGACCGCGGGAGAGCCCATGGAGTTCACGGGCCCCACAGCCTTCTTCTGGCCCGCGCGCGAGTGGATGCGGCGTTTTCAGGTGTTCTGGCTGCCGCGTCCCTGGCCGCTGTGGATGTCTAACGTCCCCAGAGGGGAACGGCCGATAAACGTAGAGATTGGGACCGGAATCCTGCTGGCCGTCGCGCTGACGGGTGCGCTGGCCGTCCGGCATGCCCTGGTCCATTGACGAGCCCACACGGCCGGAGACTATGGCGGCACCCGACCTGGAACTGAGCGTTGTCATTCCATGCCTGAACGAGGCGGCGACGATCGGCGCCTGCGTGCGCCGCGCCATCGAGGCGATGCAGCAGCACGGCATTTCGGGCGAGGTGGTCGTCTCGGACAACGGAAGCGACGACGGAAGCGTCGCACTCGCGCGGCAGGCCGGCGCGCGCGTCGTGTCGTGTCCCGCGCGCGGATACGGCGCCGCGCTGCAGTGGGGTTTTCGTCACGCGCGCGGACGGTACGTCCTGATGGGGGATGCCGACCAGTCCTATGATTTCTCACTGCTCCCGCGGTTCTTTGCGGAAGCGAGAGCGGGCGCCCGCTTCGTCATCGGCTCGCGCCTCAGGGGGCGCATCGAGCCGGGCGCGATGCCGCGGCTCCATCGGTACCTCGGCACTCCCGTCCTGACGTGGATTCTCAATCGCCTGTTCGCCACCCGCATCTCCGACTGCAACTGCGGCATGCGCTGCATCGAGCGCGATCTCTTCTTCGATGGTCGTCAAGGCCGCCGTGCACGGCGTGAATATCAGGGAGGTGCCGATCGACTTCTACAAGGACCGCCGGGGCCGCCGTCCCCATCTCCGCTCGTTCCACGACGGCTGGCGGCATCTGCGCCTGCTGCTCTGGCACGCCCCCGACCACACCCTGACGGTGCCCGGGCTGGTCATGCTGGTGGTCGGACTGGTGCTCGCCATCAGCCAGCTGACCGGACCGGTTGAGCTGGGCGACACGAACCTCGACATTCACTACATGATCCTGGGTGTCACGCTGTCGCTCGTCGGAACGTCGGCCGTGTCGCTCGGGCTCGTGGTCGGCGCGACGATGCCGGCCGGGCGGGTGAAGCACCTGCGGATGATGGCATCGGCCCACCGGTGGTATTCGTTCGATCGCGCGGTTCGCATTGCGGCCATCCTGTTCGCGGTCGGGTTCACGACGGACGCGTTCGTTCTTTCGTACTGGCTCTACCACGATCGCGGAATCCTGACACCGCTGTTCACGCGCCTCACCCTCTTGGGGCTGCTGCTGATTGCCATGGCGGTTCAGATCGCGTTCTCGGCGCTGCTGCTCGGAACGACGTACACCGGAAGCGGCACGCCGCGCGACCAGCGGGCGGCGGACGCTACGCCGCTCGGCGCAGTGCCCCGGCCCTGATGGATCGGCACCTGCTGCGGCGGTTTCTCGAGCTCTATCCCTTCCAGCCCGCGACGGCGGTCTGGCGCGCCTCGGAGATCGCGGCGTTGGCGCGCGGGCCCGTTCCGTCGGGCCGTGGCCTGGACCTGGGATGCGGCGACGGGCGGCTCACGCGCGTGCTGACCGAGCAGTGGGGCTCCCTTCGGCTGACCGGCCTCGACGTGGATCCGTTGGAGACGGCGCTGGCGCGGGAGGAAGGCTTGTACGACAGGGTGCACACCGCGTCCGGCGAACACATTCCGGAGCCGGACGCGGCGTTTGATTTCGTCGTTTCCGTCTCGGTCATGGAGCACATTCCGCGGCTGGAGGCCGTGCTGCGCGAGGTCGGGCGCGTGCTCAAGCCGGGAGGCGCGCTCATCGCCACTGTGCCGGGGATCGGCTTCCACCGCTGTCTGCGGGGTCCGCTCCTTCCGGGAACGTCGCGCGCCGGCTACCTGGAGGCGCTCGATCGGCGTCTCGCGCACCTCCGCTACTGGACGGTTGCGGAGTGGCGTTCGGCGCTCGCACACGCCGGCATGCAGCTCGTCGAGGCACGGCCGATCCTCTCGCGCGGCGAGGTCCGGCGATGGGAGACGATCTCTCGCGCGACCGCGGGCGTGCTGCACGCGCTGTTCCGGCGGAAGCCGCCGATAGAAATCCAGCGGTCGCTCGGGCTCAGACGCCCCGGCCAGCGCCTGCCGTCGCCTTTGCCGGCCGTCTTCAGCTGGCTGTTGCCGCCGAGCTCCACGGCCAGATCGGCCATG